>JBPCXK010000162.1:0-6307 GCA_051008635.1 Gammaproteobacteria bacterium | reverse complement strand
CGCGTATTACGCAGCCGGGCTCGGCATCGCCAGCCGCAGCAGCGGTGGTATCGGCGTCGGCGACTTGTTCAGCCGCTTGTTCAGCCTGCGCTTCTTGCGGGCGCTGGCGGCTTTGGCTGGGGTGCTGTTCGTGATCGGCTGTCTCGTGTGGATATTCGAGCGGCGGCGCAACACGGAGCAATTCGGCGGCGGCGCCGGGAGAGGTCTTGGTAACGGATTCTGGTGGGCGGCGGTTACGATGACCACGGTCGGCTACGGCGACAAAACCCCGGTCACGCTCGGCGGGCGAATCGTCGCGCTCGTATGGATGTTCGCATCCATCATCTTCATCTCCGGATTCACCGGTGCGCTCGCCTCTGCGTTCACGATCGAGGAGCTGGGCTCACAAATCCGAGGCAGCGCGGATTTACCACATGTGCGGGTGGGCACGCGACAAAGCTCTGCCGCAGCGCAATACCTCACGGATAATCGCATCCGTTTCGAAAGTTTTGTCAGCAACGAGGGGGGCTTGCAGGCGCTTGCCGATGACAGGCTCGACGCCTTTGTCGGCGATCAGCCGATCCTGCAGTACTGGGTCAACTTGCGTCATCACAGCACGCTTACCGTGCTGCCGAGAACGCTGGATCAAGGCTACCTGGCATTTGGCGTGCCGACCAACAGCCCGCTGCTCAAGGATCTGGATGTGGCGCTACTGTCGGCCGTCCAGTCACCCGGGTGGGGGGACCTGGTGCACAAGTACCTCGGTATCAGGTTCGATTAAGGTTTTCTTGAGTGTTTCTTGCCCTTAGCGTGAGGCGGCTCGCGGCTAGAAGTTAAACCGCGCGAGAAACAGTAACTCTGTGCCGTCAACGAGATTGCTGTCGAGCGTGAGCTCACCGCCAACGCTAAACTGCCGATTCACGTGATACAGCCCGCCGCCGCCAATCTCTATGCCATCTTCGAATGGATTGTCGATGTCCATAAACGCAACAAAGCCCAGCGCTTCGACCCGGGGAGCGACTGACGCACGAACGCCGCCTTTCGCCTCGATGCCGAGCTCGTCTTCGTCCACCGTGCCTCTCTCGGTGTTGGCGAACACCAGGCTCCCCTGGGCGAAGGCGTCGACGTTGGGTTTTACGGGGAAAACATAACCGCCGCCGACCGTGAATGCGCTCACTTCCACGTCGGGGCCAGATGCCTCAAACTCGATCGCAGAAAAACCGCCGGTAACGTACCAGCGGCTGGCGATTGCGTAGGAGCCGCGCAGAGCAAAGCCGACTTCGGAATCGGCGCCATCCACATCGGGGTCGAAATACGCCGGGCCCCCGTCGATATAGCTCCAGCTGATATTCGCCGCGGTTGCGTTGACGGGCGCATAGCAAAAAACGGCCAGCCAGATGATTGAAGCTATCTTTTTGTACATGTTGTGTTTCCTTTTGTTTTCAGAATTGAGAAACATGCCGGTCCGTGCGAAGTCAGGCCCGGCGACATCATACAACGGGGGTGGGTAGCAGCGATTGCAACCACCGGGCAAACGCCGGCATGAGACTCTATACTCGTTTCGGGCAAAGACAGCGCACTGGAAGCCAACCATGAAGACTATCATCGAACCCTTCCGAATCAAGGCCGTCGAGCCAATCCGTATGACCACTCGTGAGGAACGCGAGCAGCTTATCGCGGCCGCCGGGTACAACGTCTTTCTGTTGCCCGCACGCGACGTGCTGATCGACCTGCTCACCGACAGCGGCACGGGCGCCATGAGCGCGCAGCAATGGGCAGGCGTCATGCAGGGCGATGAGTCCTACGCGGGTAGCGACAGTTTCTACCGCTTCGAGAACGCGGTGCAGGATATCTTCGGCTTCAAGCACGCCATACCTACACATCAGGGGCGCGCCGCCGAACGCATTCTGTTCAGCACCATGTGTAAACCGGGACACACGGTCCCGAACAACAGTCACTTCGACACTACGCGCGCCAACATCGAGTTCGTTGGCGCCAGAGCGCTCGATTTACCGTGCGCCGAATCGCGCGTGGTTTCCGAGCGGTATCCATTCAAGGGCAACATCGACCTGGACGCGCTTGCGCAAACCATTTCCGAGACAGGCGTCGAGAACATTCCGCTGGTCATGTTGACTGTGACCAACAATTCCGGCGGCGGACAACCCGTCTCCATGGCCAACATCCGTGCCACCGCGGAGATCTGTCGCGAACACGGCGTTCCGCTTTACATCGACGCCTGCCGCTTTGCGGAGAATGCGTATTTCATTCAGCAACGCGAAGCGGGTTACCAGGGTAAACCGCTCATCGATATCGCACGCGAAATATTTTCCTGTACCGACGGCTGCACGATGTCGGCCAAGAAAGACGGCATGGTCAACATCGGTGGCTTCCTCGCCACCAACGACGACGCACTCGCCGTGCAAGAACGCAATCTGTTGATTCTCACCGAGGGCTTCCCGACTTACGGCGGGCTCGCCGGCCGCGACCTCGAAGCCGTTGCGATCGGCCTGTACGAGGCGCTCCAACAGGACTACCAACACTACCGTGCTGTCTCCACCGCATATCTTGGCAATCACATCTCGCAAGCCGGCGTGCCTATAGTGCAACCGCCGGGCGGACATGCCATTTACATTGACGCCGCGCAGTTTGCGCCACACATCGCGCCACTCGAGTTTCCGGGCATTGCGCTCGCCGTCGAACTCTACCGCGAGGCCGGTGTGCGCAGTGTCGAAATTGGCAGCGTGATGTTTGGCGCGAAAGACCCCGAGACCGGAGAGGCGAAAACCGCACCGCAAGAACTCGTGCGTCTGGCAATTCCGCGACGCGTGTACACACAAAGCCATATCGACTACGTGGTGGAAGCGGTCATCAACGTGTTTCGGCGGCGGGATGAGCTGAAGGGCTACAGAATTGTCGAGGAGCCGCCGTTCTTGCGGCATTTCACGGCGCAGTTTGCGCCTTTGTAACTGGCGAATCATGCAAATTGATTGCATCGGACGTTTCGAGAACTGGCGCCCCAACCCGGCATAGCCGGAACCAAAGACGTGCCCCCTCAACGGCGCGACCGCCGGTCGAGAAATTCCTGGTCTTTTGTCCAAGATTTCACTGGTAAGGTACCAAGGGTTCGCGTCAAAATAAGGGTTGCATTTCTCGGCGGTCGCTCCTGCGCGTCGCGCGCCCGCGATACCGGCACACCCATGTGCGACGCAGGCGCCCGTGCGGCAAGGCGCGAGGAGGACGAATAGCGAGCCTATATAGACCTTCGAAGCAACACCGCCGCGCGGAACGGATGGGCGGCGGAAAATGTGAAGTTACTTTGATGCGAACCCTGAGTGTGATCAGCATCAAAAGAACCGCTACTGCGTTATTGTTCGCGCTCAGCGTGTCTCTGACCGCCTGCGACGATCCGCCCAGGACTTCGCGCCTGCCCGCGGATGCAACCATCCTCGCTTTCGGCAACAGCCTCACTTACGGCACCGGCGCGCCTCGCGACAAAAGCTATCCCGCAGTCCTGCAGGAACTCACCGGGAGAACGGTGATCAACGCGGGCGTGCCCGGCGAGGTGAGCGCCGAGGGGCTCAGGCGGCTGCCGGCATTGCTCGAGGAGCACCAGCCGGCGCTGGTTGTGTTGATTCACGGCGGCAATGACTTTTTGCGGCGTAACGACCACGGGCACACCGCGGCTAATCTCGAGGCGATGATCGAGGCGGCATGCAAACAAGGCGCCACTGTCGTGCTGGCGGGCGTTCCGAAACCAGGCATATTTCTGGGCTCGGCCGATTTCTACAAGGAAGTCGCAAACCGCCACAAACTGCCCATCGACGAGGAGATCCTGCCGGAGATACTCGGCGACAGGAAATTCAAGTCCGATCCGATTCATCCGAACGCGAAAGGCTATCGAAAGCTCGCGGAGGCGGTTTACAATCTGTTGAGGAACGCTGGCGCAATTTGAAAGATCGAAATCGCCGCTGAAGAGGGTGTCGCTCCCACACGATCGAGAGCCAGGGAGGAAAAATCTGTAAAACAGACCGATAAGCCAAAGCAAAAAACATGCGCTACTACGCCGACCTTCACATTCATTCCAAATACTCGCGCGCCACCAGCAAAGACTGCGATCTCGAAAACCTCACCTACTGGGGGCGTAAGAAGGGCATCACCGTAATCGGCACCGGCGACTTCACGCACCCCGCGTGGATCGGTGAAATCAAGGACAAGCTCGTGCCGGCCGAGCCCGGGTTGTTCCGTCTGCGTGATGACATCGACAAGGACGTATCGCAACGCCTGCCGCCGAGCTGTCACGGCACGACACGTTTCATGCTGTCGGTGGAGATCTCCACCATCTACAAGAAGGGCGAGAAGACCCGCAAGATCCATCACCTGATCTATGCGCCGACGATCGAGAAAGCCGAGCAGATCAGCCGAAGACTGGAAAAGATCGGCAACATCCGCTCCGACGGACGACCGATCCTGGGTCTCGACTCTCGCCATCTCCTGGAGATCGTGCTGGAGACGGGAGACGACTGTTACCTCGTGCCCGCGCACATCTGGACCCCGTGGTTCGCGGTGCTGGGATCCAAGTCGGGCTTCGATTCCATTACCGAATGCTATGGCGACCTGGCCGAGCACATCTTCGCCGTCGAGACCGGCCTGTCGTCGGATCCGGAAATGAATCGGCGCATATCGGGCCTCGATCGCTACCGCCTCGTTTCCAACTCGGACGCGCATTCGCCGCCCAAGCTCGGGCGCGAGGCGTGCATGTTCGACACCGATCTCGACTACTTCGCGCTGCGCCGTGCGCTGGAAACGGGCGTTGGTTACGGTGGCACCGTCGAATTTTTTCCGGAAGAAGGCAAGTACCACATGGACGGCCACCGCAAATGCGGCGTGTGCCTGTCACCGGAGGAAAGCCGGGCGCTCGAAGGCTTGTGCCCGGTTTGCAAAAAGCCGTTGACGCTTGGGGTGCTATATCGGATCAACGAATTGTCGGACCGGCCGGAATCCGTCGCGCAGAAGGACATGGACGATTTCGTCAGCCTGATCCCGTTGCCCGAAATGCTTTCCGAAACCGAGCAGGTCGGCGCCGCGAGCAAGCGGGTGCGCAAGGAATACGACGGGTTGCTCGACAAGCTCGGAGCGGAGCTCGACATTCTCAACGACATGCCGCTGGACGAGATTCAGAGCAAGGCGCCCTCGTCGCTGATACCCGAGGCCATCGCTCGCATGCGCGAAGGCAACGTGATTCGCGAACCGGGATTCGACGGCGAGTACGGGCGCATCCGGCTGTTCAACGAAAATGAGTTGACACGACACGGCAGAAGCTCGCTGCTGTTCGATTTTGCTGACGACAAAAACGACAAGGCGCCGGATACGCCAAAGCCTGCGGGAAAGCAATCGAGGCCGGCCACGAGACACGACAAAAATCTGGCTGTGCCTGCGCCTCTGACACTGGCGAGGCAGACGCCGCAAACCATGGGGCTGGATGTCGAGCAACGCAAGGCGCTGGAGATCATCGACGGGCCGGTGTTGATAGTCGCCGGACCCGGCTCCGGCAAGACGCGTGTTTTGACGCACCGGGTTGCGCATCTTATCGCCGAGCATGAGGTGAGCCCGCGGCAGTGTCTCACCATCACCTTCACACGCCGCGCCGCCGAGGAGATGCGTGCGCGCCTCGAGGATCTGCTTCCGAATCAGTGGCAAGACATTCCGGTAACGACTTTCCATGCGCTGGGCTTGAGTATCCTGCAGGAAAATCGCGTTGCGGCAGGACTACCGCGCGGCTTTCGCGTCACAAACGAGGCGGAGCGACAAGCCCTGCTGAAAGAAGCTTGCGGCGTCTCGGCTCGCAAGGCGGACAGGATTCTGAAAGCAGTCTCCACACTGAAACGCACGCGGCGACCACCGCCCGCCGGCGCCGAACTGGCCACGGCCAGGCTTGCGCTTAAGAAGAAGAAAGAAAACGAGGGCTGGATCGACTACGACGATCTCATGACCCTCACGCTCGAGCTGCTGGAGAGCGATCCAGGCTTGTGCGCGCTCTACCGTGAGCGGTATTCGCACGTCTCCATTGATGAGTACCAGGATATCGACGAGCTGCAATATCGGCTGATCCGAGCGTTGGCGCCACTGGACGGCAATGTCTGCGCCATCGGCGACCCGGACCAGGCCATCTACGCCTTCCGCGGTGCGGATGTGGCTTTCTTCCTGCGTTTTCAGCAGGACTTTCCGGGCGCCAGACGTGTTCAACTGACGCGCAATTATCGCTCCGGACAATCCATCGTTGCCGCATCCTCGCAAATGATCACGCCGTCGACGCTGGTCGAGGATCGCG
>JBPCXK010000161.1:0-11992 GCA_051008635.1 Gammaproteobacteria bacterium | reverse complement strand
CAATCGACGCATCGCGCCAGAGAAGGAGCAGCACGTCGTCGACGGATTTTTCGGTTTTCTGGAGAACATCGGCCTGACCGAACGGGAACTGAACTGGCAGCTGCCGATCCCCTCAGAGGCGGAAGCGTTCGCCGATCGGCATATCGATGCATCGCGCCCCACACTGATTATCAGCCCTTGCTCCAGCCATGCGCTGCGAGACTGGTCGGCCATAAACTACGCGGCCGTCGCCGATCATGCCATCGCGCATCATGGCATGCAGGTCATTCTTTGTGGCGGCCCCAGTCGGCGTGAGCACGAGATGGGCGTGAGCACGGAACGGCATATGCGTCAGCGGCCGCTAAATCTCATCGGCAAAGACACGCTCAAGCGCATGCTGGCGCTCCTGCAGCGCGCCGATGCATTGATCACGCCGGACTCTGGGCCGGCGCACATGGCCACTTGTGTTGACACGCCGGTGATCGGTTTGTACGCGGCCAGCAACTCGCGGCGCAGCGGTCCCTACCTCAGCACGAAGTGGTGTGTCGACAAGTACGATGAGGCCGCTACCAGGTTTCTCGGAAAATCGCCCGAAGATATTCCCTGGGGAACCAAGATCGAGCGCCAGGGTGTGATGAGTCTGGTTTCGATCGAGGATGTTGTGGCAAAGCTCGACGCTGTTCTCGGTATGGTACACAAATAGCTTATCATTGCGCCGCGGCGATATCGCAGAGTGTTGCTAATGAGTCAGATTAAAGTACCCGTTTCCTTTGGCGAGTTGATCGACAAGATCACGATCCTCGAGATCAAGTCGGAGCGGATCAGGGATGATGCGAAGCTCGCCAATGTCGCGAATGAGCTGCGCGCGCTGAACGCGGCGTGGTCGGCGAACGAGCAAGCCGGCACCGATATTGCCTCGCAAAAGGCGCAGCTCAAAACAATCAACGCCAAGCTTTGGGATATAGAGGATCAGATACGTATGCAGGAATCTCGGGGAGAGTTCGGCCAGGAGTTTATCGACCTCGCACGCGCGGTTTACCTCACTAATGACGAACGCGCTGCTGTAAAGCGCGAGATCAACACGTTGCTGGGTTCAGACCTCGTAGAGGAGAAATCCTACGCGGACTACCATCGCGGTCAGTGTTAGATGGAATGCGGGCTAGGAAAGGTCTTGCAGGACGCTGCTCAGCCGCTCGTAATGGCGTTCTTCAGAGAACTTTTTGCGTGCGCGTAGTTGGCCTTGCCGCGCAAGCTTGTTTCTGAATGCCATGTCCTCGTACAGCCGCTCGAGCGCGTCGGCCAGGGCCCGCGAATTACCTGGCTCGAACAGCAATCCGCTGTGCTCGTGTTCGATTGTTTCCGGCACGCCGCCGGCGTTGGTGCCGACAACCGCAACGCCCATTGTCATGGCTTCCACGAGCACGAGCCCGAACGTCTCGCCAAAGGTTGTTAGCACCACGGCGTCGAAGCATGGCATGTAGCGCATGGGGTCGGGCACGAATTCGCGGAATGCGATGCGATCACCGAGTCCACTCTCCGCGGTCTTTGTCTTGAGATCCTCGTAGTAACCTCGATCCATTACATGTCCGATGAACGCCGCTTCAAACCTTACTCCTTCATGATGGAGAAGTCGTAATGCCTCCAATAGCACGTGCTGGCCTTTGCCAGGTTCGATACGCGAAAACGCGCCGATGGTGAACACGTTGTCGCTTAGCCCGAGCGCACTGCGTGTTTCAACCTGGTCCGCGGATAGTGCTGTCACACCGAGATGCAGCAAGCGGATGTTTTCGTGGCTCAGGGGCAAATAACCCTGTGCGTCGTATTGCATACGCTTGGTCGTCACCAGCATCAGATCGACATGGCGGTACAGGAACCGATGATAAAAGTCATGCTTCGCGCGCGTGATATGCATGTGGCGCGAGTAGATCAGCTTGAGCGGACGTTTGCTCGCACGTTTTGTGAGCACGGCGAGCGGCAAATCGAACCCCCAGTGAATATGCAGCACGTCCACTCCGAGCGCGTCGATCTCGCGCGCCAGCGCTTTGGCGGTGCCTGGCAAGCGCAGTGGATTCGGCCGCTTGATGATAAGCGCCTCGTGCACGACGTTCTCGGTCAGGAATGCGTCCCTCGCGATAATCGCATGCACTTTCACGTCACCGCGTTGACTCAACCGCCTGATGAGTGCGGCGAAGTAAAGCTCCAGCCCGCCCTGGTTTGGCGACAGACACAGCTCGGCGACGCTCGACATTCTTGTGTTATCTTTGCTGGAGCCCGATAGCTTTTGATATCAACCACGCGATGGCGGACAAGATTCTGGTGGTCAGAAACGACAAACTGGGCGACTTCATGCTTTCCTGGCCCGCGTTCGCCATCCTGAAACAAAGCCTTCCCGACGTGTCTATTCACGCGCTGGTGCCGGAATATACACGAGAAATGGCGCAGGTGTGTCCCTGGATCGATGACGTTGTCCTCGATCCCGGCCCACAGTGCAATGCGCTCGAACTGGCGCGAATACTGAAACCAGTTCGGTATTCGGCCATGATCGCGCTGTTCTCCACGCTGCGGGTCGGGCTTGCGGCATGTGCCTCGCGAATTCCAGTGCGTGTAGCCCCGGCCACCAAGCTGGCTCAGGCGTTTTACACGCATCGTCTCAAGCAGCGTCGATCGCGCTCGGAAAAACCAGAGCACGAATACAATGCTGATCTCGCCAGACATTATCTGCGCGTTGGCGGCCACGAGGTAAACAACAATATTCGACCGCCGTATCTGCGGTTTTCGCATGACGAGGTGAACCGCCTGCGCGTTGGGTTTGTGACGACGCATGACATCCCCCGAAACCACAAGCTGGTCTTTTTGCATGCGGGCAGCGGCGGTTCGGCCCGCAATTTGTCGAAACAGCAATTTCAACGTTTGTCGGATCAACTGGATTCCACCAACGGCCACTGTGTTGTCGTTTGTGCCGGGCCGGGAGAAGACGAGGCCGCGGCGGATATGGCGAGCGGATTGAAAACCTCTGCACACGTTATCTTCCGGTCGCAGCATGGCCTGCTGAACTACGCGCGGCACATTGCATTTGCCGATCTTTTCATCAGTGGCTCAACTGGTCCCTTGCATATGGCCGGTGCGCTCAACCGTCCGACCGCGGCTTTCTATCCAAAGCGCCGTTCGGCCACTGCGCTGCGTTGGCGCACGCTCAACGAAGACAGTAAACGTCTGACTTTTCGTCCGCCCGATAGTGCGGGCGAAGAAGACATGGCGGCGATCGACCGCGACGAGGCCGCGCGGGTGATTAATCGGACCTTCCTGAGGTAGATTCCGCTTTGCCCCCGCGCGTACTCATCATTCGCGTCGGCCTGCTTGGCGATACGGTCATGGCCACGCACGTCATCGAACCGTTACGGCGTCACTTCGGCGGGAAGCTGCGTGTAGATTGGGTGGCAAAAAAAGGCGGCGCCGCCAAACTGTTGTCGCTCGATGCCCGTATCGGCAAGATCTATCCAATTGCGCACCGGCGGTGGCACTGGTTGGCGAATCCCGGGCAACGCGCCCTGAAATACGAATCTGCCCGTCATCCTTACGATGCATTGATCAACCTGGAGGCCAGTGACCCGTGCGACGGCATAGCCCGCGTCGCCATGGCCAAAGAGAAATACGGCCGGCCGTTTCAGATTCGGCCGGATGATCCCCGCTCCCACGACGTCGTGCAAGGGCGCGAGATCGTAGCTCCGTTGGTCGGTGATACGTTGTTGCGTGATTCGGCGCCGCTGTTCGTGCCACGACAGGGTGTCACAGAAGTCAGATCCGAGCTGCAGGGAGTGAACTACGCGCTCGTCAATCCGAGCTTCAGCCATATCAACCGCAGCGGCTATCGCGCACACCGCGCCTGGCCGGTTAGTCACTGGCGGGAACTGATAGGACAGATAAAGACGGAGCTGGGTCTCGATATCGTCATCAACGGCGCGCCGGGCGACCACTCAGTCATCGAAGCGCTGTTGAAGCTGCCGGGGGTTCACTCTATCGTTGGCTCACCATTGAGCGAACTGATCGGCGTGCTGCGAAACGCGACGTGCGTTGTTTCGGTGGACACCGGTGTCGCCCATCTGGCGGCAGCGCTCGGTACGCCGACTATCACGCTGTTCGGCCCGACCGACCCTGGCGTTACCGGCCCGTTTCAGGTGAGCGACAGCGCACGCGCCATCAGCAGTCAGTGGCATTGCAGTCCGTGCGTCAACACGGCCCGGCAAAGACAGTGTCAGTCGAACGAATGTATGGGCCGGTTGTTTCCCGAGCGCGTTTTCGCCGAACTAAAGCAGTTGGTCGGAAACGCCGTCTGATTCGTCACCTTGCGCAAACGCGACAAACCCCGCGCATTGCCTAAGCGGGCTTTCTGCTGCTATCTTCCCTGCAGCGCCCCTTCGGAATCGTGGGGGGACTTCAAGAGGGTCAGGTGCTCAAAGTTCGCGAAGTAGTTCAGTCTTCAACTCGTTCTGATTGGGAAGCACGATATTTGGGGCTTTCCACATTCTTTATCCCGGCGCTGCTGCTGGCAACACCCAAATGGAACATAACCGTTGTCATTTTACTCGGCGTGTATGCGGGCTACCTGGTCATCAAAAACGGGATTCCGCATCTTGGTCTGCCGGACAAGCTTTTGATATTTTGTTTTGGGTTTTATTTCCTCAGCGCTGTTCCAAACTGCGTCACAGAAGACTTTCGAACGCGAATTCTCGATGCGCCGTCTAGGCATCTGTTCGCCGCAGTGCTGTTGCTCGGTCTGCTTCACATAAAGCAAAAGCTGAAAATAGAGTCTTATTACTGGGGGGCTACAGCAGGGGCTTTGGGAGCGCTCGTTGTCGCTTGCTATGAATACTTTATAGTCGGACTACAGCGCGTCGGAGGTTTCCAGTTCAGCATAAACTACGGTTTTCTGGCAGCGGCGCTCGCTGCCGTTTGCCTGTGCGGCTGGTTTTACTTCCGGCGGGAGCGCTCGCGAGCCCTTAGTCTGCTTGGATTCGGGGCCGCGCTCGTCGCGACGGTCATGACCGGCACGCGCGGGGCCTGGATCGCAATTCCACCCGTGATCTTGTTTGTGCTTGTGTCACTTCGGCCGAGGATAGGGGTCCGCGGGATATTGCTTGGGACGATGCTTGCGTTAGTGGCGAGCGGCGCGACCTACAGTTACGTAGGCTCTGTAGAAAGCAGGGTGAATATTGCGATCAAGGAGTTTGCGGCTTTCGTCAATGACCCACCCAACGCGCAGCTAAACTCTACCAGTACGCGGCTGATGCATTGGGTAGTGGCGTGGGAGGTTGTGAAGGAAAGCCCGTTCAGGGGGATGAACTACGCGGAGCGACCGCATTTCTTCAGTAGTCTTGTCGAACAAGGGAAAGTGTTGGATTTCAGGGAAGGGGATCCCGGCAAAAACCACGGTCACGCGCACCACGAGCTTCTGGAGGCCGGAGCTTCGCGAGGCGTTCCGGGAATGCTGTCTACTCTACTGCTCTACGTTATACCGCTCTTCTATTTCTACCGGCAGCGCAAGCAAGACATCGTCGTGAGCACGACCGGCGGCGTATTTGTATTTTCTTTCATCATTTTCGGCTTGTCCGAAGCACCGCTGCTTGACAATTCGATCTCAGTTTTCTTCCTGTCCACACTGGTCATCTTCTGGGTCGCAGTGTCGAGTCCGCACGAAAGCAATGCATGAAACCGCGGTTTTCGTGTTTTTCCTCCAGGCTCGGTGACCGATGCGGGCTAGCCAAGCGCGTACTGCTCGCTGATCCATTGGCGGTATCGGCCGCCCATCACCGCCCGCCACCATGATTCGTTGTTCAGATACCAGGCAATCGTCTTTTCAATTCCTGTTGCGAAAGACTCCTGCGACGAGTAGCCGAGGTGAGTCAGTATCCTCTCGGGGTTGATGGCGTAACGGTAGTCGTGCGCTGGGCGGTCGGTGACGAACTGGATCAGCGATGCGGATTTGTCTTGCGTCGCAGCCGGAGAGTGGGGGAATCGGCGCGCGAGGTTCGGTTGTGTTTCAAACGTTTTATCCATTGTTCCGCAGATAGTTTCGACGATGTCGATGTTCCTTTGCTCGTTGTGGCCGCCAATGTTATACGTTTCTCCCGACTTTCCTTGTTGCAGCACCAGCTCGATTCCGCGGCAGTGATCTTCTATGTATAACCAGTCGCGGATGTTGCTGCCGTCTCCGTAGACTGGAATGCGCTTGCCCTCCAGAGCGCTGAGGATCGTCAGCGGGATCAGTTTCTCCGGAAACTGGTAAGGCCCGTAGTTGTTCGAGCAATTGCTGATGGTCACGTTCAGTCCATATGTTCGATGGTATGCGCGAACCAGGTGATCCGACGACGCCTTGCTCGCGGAATACGGTGAACTTGGGTCGTAGCGTGTGTCCTCACAGAACGCGGGCGCGTCTTGTGTGAGAGAACCATAGACCTCGTCCGTCGAGACGTGGTGAAACCGGTGTGTGTCCGGTGCGCGGAAATCGTCCAGCCAAACGGTCTTCGCCGCTTTGAGAAGGCTGTGCGTGCCCACTATGTTGGTTTCGATGAAAGCGTCCGGATCAACAATCGACCGGTCCACGTGGGTCTCGGCGGCGAAATGAACGATGGTGTCGATGTTGTTCCGCCGCAAGATTGACTCAACCAGTTGCTGATCACGAATATCGCCCTGCGTGAACCTGTAGCTTGGCAATCCAGTCAGGCTCTCGAGACTCAAAAGATTGCCCGCGTAGGTTAGCGCGTCCAACACGGTGATTTGGTCCCGTGGATGCTTCGCCGCCCAATAGTGAGCAAAGTTGGCGCCGATGAATCCGGCACCGCCCGTTATCAACGAGCTGCGACCAGCCACTAGTGCTCCGTCAACTCCGAGAGCATCTCGCCGAGCGAGGCGCGCCAGTGGGGCGCGACGAAGTCAAGAGCATCCCAGGTCGAGGTCTTGTCCAGCACGCTGTACGCCGGGCGTTGCGCCGGGGTCGGGTACTGGCGGGTCGTGATGGGCGTAACGGGTTTGGGTGTCTCCAGCAGTCCGCGGCCTAGTGCTTGCTCCTGAATCGCGACCGCGAAATCGTACCAGCTCGCAACGCCTGCATCGGTCCAGTGGTGAATGCCACGCACGTCGGGTTTGGCAGCGAGCTTCCAGACCGCGTCGGCGAGCCCCGCCGTCCAGGTTGGTGTGCCGATCTGATCCGCCACGACATTGATTGTATCCCGTTCGCGCATGAGTCTCAGCATCGTCTTGACGAAGTTGTTGCCGTGCGCGGAGTATACCCATGCGGTTCGCAGTATCACAGCATCCGGATTGCCCGCGGCCTCTACTTCCTGTTCGCCTTTCAGTTTGCTGACGCCGTAGACGCCCAGTGGGTTGGTCTGCGCTTGCGGCGCGTAGGGCCGGTTCGCCGTTCCGTCGAAGACAAAGTCTGTTGAAACGTGGATCAGCCGAGCGCCGCAGCTCGCGGCCGCTCGCGCGATGTTGGCCGCGCCGTCTGCGTTGACAGCGTGCGCCTTGGCTGGTTCTTCTTCGGCGCGGTCTACGTCGGTGTAGGCGGCGGCATTGATGATGAGGTCCGGTTGCAGACCGGCTGTCACATCCTGCACCTGCCGCTGATCGCAAATGTCGAGTTCGGTACGTGTGAGCGCCGTGACCTGCCAGTCCGGCGGCGGGCTTTTGCTGAGCTCCGAGCCCAGCTGACCGCCGCTGCCCGTGATGAGCGCTTTCATGGGTAGTGATCCGCTTCCTTGAGACCCGCGCCTTCGGCATCCTTACGCGACAACCGGGGTTCAGCGTCGCCGGCTAATGGCCAGCTTATGGCGAGATCGGGGTCATTCCACATAATTGTGCGCTCGTGTTCGGGCGCATAGAAATCCGTGCATTTATAGACGAATTCGGCGGTGTTGCTGAGGACGTAAAAGCCGTGCGCGAAGCCGGGCGGCACCCACAGCATTTTTCTGTTCTCCGCCGACAGTACTTCGCCGACCCAGTTACCGAAGGTGGGCGAACTGCGGCGGATATCGACCGCGACATCATAGATCTCGCCGAATACCACCCGCACCAACTTACCTTGTGGCTGTTCTATCTGGTAGTGCAGACCTCTGAGCGTCCCTTGCGTCGAGCGGCTATGATTGTCCTGAACGAACTGCGATGCAATTCCGCCTTCGGCAAAACGCTTCGCCTGCCACGTTTCCATAAAGAAGCCGCGTTCGTCGCCAGCGACGTCCGGCTCCACCACGATAACATCCGGAACTTTCGTGGGCTCAAACTTCACGGCCAGACCTGATCGTCGATCATCTGCAAAAGATACTGTCCGTAGCTGTTGTGGCGCAGCGGCTCGGCGAGTCGTTTGACGTGTTCGGTGTCGATGTAGTTGAGCCGGTAGGCGATCTCTTCCGGACAGGCGACCTTCAGGCCTTGCCGTTGCTCGATGGTTTCGATGAACTGCGCGGCGGCGAGCAGGCTCTGGTGAGTGCCCGTGTCGAGCCAGGCCATTCCGCGCCCGAGTATTTCGACGCGTAGCTGCCCGCGCTGCAAGTAGAGTCGGTTCACATCGGTGATCTCGAGTTCGCCGCGCGCTGAGGGTTTGAGCTCGCGCGCGATATCGGCAGCCTGATCGTCGTAGAAATAGAGCCCTGTTACGGCGTAGTTGGAACGCGGTTTCGCCGGTTTTTCTTCAAACCCGACGACTTTGCCCGTGCGGTCGAACTCGACCACGCCGTATTGCTCGGCCCGTTTCACGCGATAGCCGAAGATCGTACCGCCGTCGCGGCGTTGGTTTGCCGCTCGCAGCGTATCAGTCAGATCCGCGCCGTAGAAGATGTTGTCGCCCAGTATCAGTGCGCACGGTCCATCTTTTATGAACGCCGCGCCAATGATGAGTGCCTGCGCGATGCCATCGGGCGACGGCTGCTCTGCATACGAGAAGCTCATTCCCCATTGGCGCCCGTCGCCCAGCAGCTGAGTGTAAGCTGGCAGGTCTCGTGGTGTCGAGATGACGAGGATCTCTCTTATGCCCGCCAGCATCAGTGCGGAGAGCGGGTAGTAGATCATGGGTTTGTCATAAATGGGCACGAGTTGCTTGCTGACTGAAAGTGTCAGTGGATACAAGCGAGTCCCTGAACCGCCTGCCAGGATGATGCCCTTTCTCATTGATTTATCGTGCGGTTAATGCGACTGATGTGCTTCCGTGTCGTATTCACGGGCCAAAACTAGCCGTGCCTGACGATACCTATGCCAAAGCCACATTGATCTGCATCATCGATGAATTCTTTTGTATCGGTCTTCTCTCGCAAACGTTTCCAGAAATGATAGACCTGGTTTGATGCGAGAGGTTGTTTCTCAACAATATCATGGAAAGCGATCAGCCCATCCGGGCGGACAAAATCACGATACATATGATAGTCTCTCTCTACCCCAAGCTCCGTGTGATCGCCATCGATAAACAAGAAATCTATCCTCTCTCCATCCAGCTCCCGCAACAAGCGATCCTTCATCGCCTGCTGATGAGAGTCTCCGGTTAACAAAGTCACTTCACACGTCGAATCGGGCGGGGGAAAAGCACTATAGAAATTTCTGCTCAGTTCACTATGCTTCAGATCACAGCTAATCACTTTCTTCGATGCTAAATTTGCCCATAAAAAGCAGGTGCCACCATTGGCCGTCCCTATCTCAACGATAACGGCGGGTTTCAATGCCGCCACCGCTTCAACCAACGCCAAAATCTCCGATTCTTTCTGTACTGTTGCAACCCTGAAATATCCGGTCGTTCGAAAGTTCATCGCGCAGCCTACAAGCTCTACTAAACTACGCGATTCACTATGAAACTCTCGCAAGCGCCCAAATGCAGCTCGGCGATTAACAGGTATCCTTATTGTCCGACTGACATGTTTAAGTCGCTTGCTGGTTGACCGAAGAAATGCTTTCATGCCTGTGCATTCATAAATAGCTCATTGATCGTATTATATATTAGCCACTATTAATAAGGACTGCCCCTTGCGCTACGATGTTTCCATTATCGTAATTAACTTTCACTCCAGCACCCACACACTGGCATGTGTCGATTCGATATTCAAACATTGTGCTAACGTTGAATTGAAGTTCAATATTGTGATTGTCGACAATGATTCCGAAGGATCCGACTATGAAAAACTCTTGCCGTTAAAAGCCTACGACAACATAGAAATCGTCAGAAGCCGTGTGAACCTGGGGTTTTCTGCAGGCCACATGTTCGGCATACAATTTACCCAGGCAAGGTTTTACTTTTTTCTCAACAATGATTGCCGCTTTCTCAATGACTGTTTAACACCGCTTTATACTTTCTGTTGCGAACATGGGAATGCGGGTGTCTGCTCGCCACAAAATTATGCCCAGGATGGTGGGATTCAACCTACTTTCGGCTACTTCCCCACGCTGTCCTCGCAACTATTGGGGGCGGGCCTATTGAGATTGTTCAAGCCCGAGAAGTATCCCCGGAAGAAAGCCGAATACGCATCGCCGTTAAAAGTCGATATGGTGCAAGGAAGTGCCTTATTCGTCCGCGCCGAGGCGTTCCATCGCATCGGCGGCTTTGACACAACTTTCTTTCTTTACTGCGAAGAAGAGGATCTTTCGCTCAGACTCTCCAAGCTCGGCTATGCCACCTATCTGGTCCCCGAAGCCCACAATTTTCACTACGGTGGCGGTAGTACTCGGGAAGTTTACCCCGCCAAGAAGGAGTTTTTTATTTCATTTCTGTATTTCTATCGAAAGCACTACGGCCTGCTCAAGACACAAATACTCAGACTGTTCTTGTTCGCAAAACATCTTAGAAGGTCCGCCAGAGCCGCCATGAACTTCAAACTGGCCTTCTTCATCTTGTCTGGCGCACATCTGAAGCACAGCCTGCGTCATCAGCAAAAAATGTCATTCTAGGAACCGAAGTTGAGGGTTGCGCGTTACTCTATGCAATCGAGCACTTCCCGTGCTCCGATTCCGCTAAGGCAGTTCAGATGACCCAGCGGGCATTCGCGCTTGAAACACGGACAACATGGCAGATCATGATGGATGATTTTGCCCTTATCGGTGAGCGGCGGCGCATAAGCCGGCGGCGTCGAGCCGTAGAGCGCGACCACATTGCTGCCAACGGCGGCTGCGGCGTGCATGAGTCCGGAGTCGTTAGCGACAACGGTTTCGCAACACGCCAGCAGATCGATTGCCTCCGGCAATGTCGTGCGACCGCAAAGGTTGACGAGATTACTGCTGTTCGCGGCGGACATGATCTGCTCACCGATTGGTCGGTCTTTCGCCGAGCCGAATATCCACACCCGTGTGTCCTGCTGCGCCAGGGCCTCGGCGAGCTCTGCGAAGCGTGCAGGCGGCCAGCGTTTAGCAGGTCCGTACTCTGCGCCCGGTGCGAATCCAACTACGCGGGTATCTGCGGGCAGATCGAGCCTGTCCAGTGCCGCTCGCTGGGTCACGTAATCGATCGCGAGCGTCGGATGGGGGGGTGCGCTGCCTGGCGGCTGGTCGCTTGCGAGGCTCAGGTATTGTTCG
Source organism: Gammaproteobacteria bacterium (assembly GCA_051008635.1). Classification (GTDB taxonomy): domain Bacteria; phylum Pseudomonadota; class Gammaproteobacteria; order JBPCXK01; family JBPCXK01; genus JBPCXK01. Next base: position 472 of record JBPCXK010000161.1, on the reverse strand, counting down.
ATGACCGGCTTGCGTGGTGACTTCGCCCGCGCACGGATGTCATTGATCAGGCCATAGCGCATCTCGCCGAGAAAACCAGTGCGCCGGGGGATGCTGGCAAACCACGGCACCAGCGCCGACTTGAAAGTACGCGGGACAACGATTGCCCAATCGTACGCTTGCTCTGCCAATGTTTTGCCGAGCCGGTAGCGTCTCGCCAGCCCGAGCTCGCCGTGGGCAATCGGCAACACCATCGCTGTGTTCACTTCCGCCATCCGCGGCAGAAGCGGCTCGCACCAGGGCGGTGCGACGACATCGATGATGCTTTGTGGATGGAGGTTCTTCAGCAGTTTGAACAGGCCTTGCGCCATGATCATGTCACCCACCCAGCTCGGACCGATGACTAGAATCTTATTAGACATCCCGGCTCGGTCGGGGTGCGGGAAGGGCAGTCGATGGACGCCGATCGTCAATCGACCAGCCGGTACTCTGT
>JBPCXK010000160.1:0-5506 GCA_051008635.1 Gammaproteobacteria bacterium | reverse complement strand
GTTGTCCGTGGGAGCTGGGGCTGACTGAGACACACCAGATCCTGTGCGCGAATGATCTGCGTGACAAAGTGCGGCTGCAAACCGACGGCGGACTCAAGACGGGGCTGGATGTGGTCAAGGCGGCAATCCTGGGCGCGGAGAGCTTTGGTTTTGGCACGGCGCCGATGGTCGCGATGGGCTGCAAGTATCTGCGGATATGTCACTTGAACAATTGCGCGACAGGGGTCGCGACGCAGGATAATGTTTTGCGCCTGCATCACTTCATCGGCAAGGCCGATATGGTGATGAATTATTTTCGTTTCGTCGCAACCGAGACGCGTGAGCTGATGGCGCGGCTCGGCGTGCGCAAGCTGACCGATCTGATCGGGCGTACTGATTTGCTGCAGACACTCGACGGCGAGTCGGCCAAGCAGCAGCGGCTGGATCTGTCGCCCCTGCTCAGCGGTGTCGCTGTGGCAGACGGACCGCAGTTCTGTGCGCAGCCTCATAACACGCCCTTCGACAGCGGCGAACTGGCCGAACGCATGGTGTCCGACATGCGCAGCGCTATCGAACACAAGACGGGTGGCGAATTCAGCTACGACATCAAAAACGTGAACCGCTCGCTGGGCGCGCGCGTGTCCGGTGAGATCGCGCTGCGCTACGGCAACTACGGTATGAGCGATGCGCCGTTGGTGGTCAGGCTGAAAGGTACGGCCGGGCAGAGTTTCGGCGTGTGGAACGCGGGCGGCCTGCACATGCATCTGGAAGGCGATGCCAACGATTACGTCGGCAAGGGCATGGCGGCGGGCAAGCTGGTGATTTTCCCGCCGCACGAGGCCGGCTTCGAAAGCCGCCATACGCCGATCATCGGCAATACCTGTTTGTACGGTGCAACCGGCGGGAAGCTGTTTGTGGCTGGAACGGCGGGCGAGCGCTTCGGCGTGCGCAACTCGGGCGCCATCGCCGTGGTCGAAGGCGTCGGCGATCACGGCTGTGAGTACATGACCGGTGGCGTGGTGGTGGCGTTGGGCCGGACCGGGGTCAATTTCGGCGCAGGCATGACAGGCGGGTTTGCCTTCGTGCTGGATGCAGACAACCGCTTCGCCGACCGCTGCAATCACGAGCTGATCGAAATCCAGCGCCTGCATCAGGAACATATGGAGGCGCATCGCAATTATCTGCATGATCTGATCGTCGAATATGTCGTAGAAACCGGCAGCGATTGGGGGCACGAGCTACTCGGGGATTTCTCGCGCTACGTGCACCAGTACTGGCTGGTCAAGCCGAAGGCGACGGAGCTGGAGTCGTTGATCGACAATTTGCGCCGCGCGGCGTAAGGAAGACGAAGAACAACAAACGCAGAGGCGCGAAGACGCAGAGGATCTGTCCGCAGAACAACCCTCTTCTCTGCGTCTTTGCGCCTCTGCGTTTTGTTGTTTTTTTGGCGCGGATGGTTAAGCTACAAGCATGCCCGGTCGCATCCCGCAGCGCTTCATCGATGAGCTTCTTGCCCGGATCGACATCGTCGATCTGATCGATGCGCGCGTGCCGCTCAAGAAGCGCGGTAAGGAGCACATGGCGTGCTGTCCGTTCCATACGGAAAAAACCCCTTCCTTCACCGTGAATTCCGACAAGCAGTTCTATCACTGCTTCGGCTGCGGTGCGCACGGCACGGCGCTCGGATTCCTGATGGAGTATGACCATCTCGAGTTTGTCGAGGCGGTCGAGTCGCTGGCGCACACGCTTGGGCTCGAGGTCGAGCGCGAAGGCGGCGCCGTGGTTGTGGAGCGTCACGATGACTTGTACGAGTGGCTCGAACGCGCCGCGTGTTTCTATCGTGCGCAGCTCAAGCAGAGCAAGGCCGCGGTCGACTATCTCAAGAGCCGCGGGCTGACCGGCGAAATCAGTGCGGAGTACGGTCTCGGCTACGCACCCGCCGGCTGGGATGCGCTTGTTCGCCACATGGGTTCGTCGGCCTCCCGCGAAGCACTACTGAACGCGGGGCTTGTGAGCCACAAAGAGGACAAATTCTACGACCGCTTCCGCGAGCGCATCATGTTCCCCATTCATGATCGCCGGGGACGGGTTATCGGGTTCGGTGGGCGGACGCTGGGTGATGGGACTCCCAAGTACCTGAACTCGCCCGAGACCCCACTCTTCCACAAAGGCCGCTCATTGTACGGCCTGTACGAGGCGCGCAAGGCCACCGGGAAGATGGAGCGCATTGTGGTGGTCGAAGGGTATATGGATGTCATTGCGCTGGCCCAGTTCGGTCTGCGTAACGTGGTGGCGACGCTCGGCACGGCCACCACGCGCGATCATCTGCTCCAATTGTTCAGGCACACCAGAGAACTCGTGTTTTGTTTTGATGGCGACCGTGCCGGCCGTGAGGCGGCGTGGCGCGGCTTGCAACAGCTTTTGCCGGTGTTTCGGGATGGTTGGGAAGCGCGCTTTTTGTTTCTGCCCGAGGGCATGGACCCGGACGACATGAGCCGCGAGCACGGAGACACTGCGTTTCTCGACCAGGTCGAGGATGCGGCTTCGTTAAGCGACTTCCTGTTCGATCACTTGCAGCAAGAGGTCGGGTTGTCCGGGGCCACTGGCAAGGCGCGGCTCGCCGAGCTTGGCAAACCGTTGCTCAATCAGCTTCCCGAGGGGGTGTTCAAAGAGGTCCTGTATCAGCAGCTCGGCACCCTCATCGGCCTGCCTGCCGACAAGTTGAAGGCGCCGCAGCCGCGCCCGGGAAGCAAGCCGTCACCGCGGCGCCAAAAGGGGATAAGCCCGGTCCGGGCTGCCATCCGTCTGCTATTGCACAATCCGGGTTTTCACACGCTTGCACCGTCTGTCAGCGAACTTGAGGGTGTCAGCCAGCCAGGCATCCCCCTGCTGATGAAACTGCTTGAAACTCTGCAGTCTGACCCCCATTTAACCCCTGCCGGAATCGTCGAACGCTTCCGGGACAGCGAAAATCATGATCATCTACTACAATTGATGGCGTGGCGACCACCACGACCGGATTTAGACCTTCTGGAGACGGAATTCAAAGACGTGATGGCCAGGCTGAGTGGCCTGAACGATGAGCGCCGTACCGAGGCCCTGCTGCGCAAAGCGCGGGCAGACGGCCTCGACGCGACCGAAAAGAAGGAGCTGCAAGCCCTGCTCAGTGATTCTGCCTGATTATCAGGCCTGTCTGACAGACAGGCCTGTAGCGCTGTGCTAAACTTGTACGTTTGACCGCCGCCAAAATATAGGACTGAGACACGTGAGAGCCGCAGTGGACCAAGACCAGCAATCCAGGTTGAAAGAGCTCATTGCCAAGGGCAAGGAGCAGGGCTTTCTCACCTATGCAGAAGTCAACGATCATCTCCCCGATGGCATCGTCGATCCCGAGCAGATCGAAGACATCATCGGCATGATCAACGACATGGGTATCAAGGTGCACGAGGAGGCGCCCGATACCGATGCCCTGATTCTGACCGACGACGCCGCCACCGATGACGACGTCGCTGAGGAAGCGGCTGCGGCGCTGGCAACCGTCGATAGCGAATTCGGCCGCACCACCGATCCCGTGCGGATGTACATGCGAGAGATGGGTACGGTCAAGCTGCTCACCCGCGAGGGAGAGATCGAGATCGCCAAGCGCATCGAGGACGGATTGCGGCAGGTGTTGTTCGCGCTCGCGCACTTTCCGGCCTCCATCGATCATCTGCTTGCGGAGTACGCTCGAGTCGCGGCCGAGGAGTTGCGCCTGACTGACCTGATCGTCGATTTCATCGACCCCAACGCCGAGGACGTAGTCGCGCCTCCCGCAGCTGTTGAAACCGGCGAGGAGGAGGAAGAGGAGATCGATACCGGCCCTGACCCGGAAGAGGCGCGTGCGCGCTTCAAACGCCTGGGCAAGCTCAACGCCAAGACCAGGACAGCAGTGGCGCGCCGGACCGCCAAGTCCTATGCCAAGGCGCGTCAGACAGTGGCCGAGTACTTCATGGAGATCAAGCTGGTTCCGCGGCTGGTCGATTATCTGATCTTCAACCTGCGCAGCACCGTCGACCGCATTCGCGGTCTGGAGCGGTTGATCATGGACCTTTGCGTGAAGCAGGCGCACATGCCGCGCAAGGAGTTCATCGATACGTTTCCGGAGAACGAAACCAACCTCAACTGGCTCAAGGGCGTGCTCAAGAGCAAGCACAAGTATACGAACGCGCTGACCGCGTTGTCGGACGAAATCCTGCGTGCGCAGAAAAAGCTCATCGCGATCGAGGAAGAGACCGGTCTTACCATTCCGGAAATCAAGGACATCAACCGTCGTATGTCCATCGGCGAGGCCAAAGCGCGCCGCGCCAAGAAGGAAATGGTCGAGGCCAACCTGCGACTGGTAATTTCCATTGCCAAGAAGTACACCAATCGCGGTTTGCAGTTCCTGGACCTGATTCAGGAAGGCAACATCGGCTTGATGAAGGCGGTCGACAAATTCGAATACCGGCGTGGTTACAAGTTTTCCACTTACGCGACCTGGTGGATCAGGCAGGCCATCACGCGCTCGATCGCCGATCAGGCGCGCACCATCCGCATTCCGGTGCACATGATCGAGACCATCAACAAGCTCAATCGTATCTCACGGCAGATGCTGCAGGAAATGGGCCGCGAGGCAACACCGGAAGAGCTTGCCGAGCGCATGGAAATGCCCGAAGACAAGGTCCGCAAGGTGCTGAAGATCGCCAAAGAGCCAATCTCCATGGAGACGCCGATTGGCGACGACGAAGATTCGCATCTTGGCGACTTTATCGAAGACGCCAACATTATGTCGCCGGTCGATTCCGCCACCAGCGAGGGTCTGGGCGAATCCACGCGCGAAATCCTCGCCTCCCTCACGCCGCGGGAGGCCAAGGTCTTGCGCATGCGTTTCGGCATCGACATGAACACCGACCACACGCTGGAGGAGGTCGGCAAACAGTTCGATGTCACCCGCGAGCGCATACGTCAGATCGAAGCCAAGGCGCTGCGCAAACTACGTCACCCCAGCCGCTCGGAGCAGCTTCGCAGTTTTCTGGATCTGGACTAACCCGCATTTCTGCGCCGATGTACCAGATGAAGAACTGCGACGCCAGGGATGTGGTTAGCAGGGCCGTAAACTTGGGCCTGTAGCTCAGTTGGTTAGAGCAGCGGACTCATAATCCGTAGGTCGTAGGTTCGAGTCCTACCGGGCCCACCAATTAAATCAATCAGTTGGCGAGTTACGCACCGGCATCGAGTGCATGCCTGAGGACGTCGAGTTCCGGGCAGGGGTGGCGGTGCCGCTCGACGTAGCGCGAGCGGCCAGTCGCTCGTCTCCCCAAAAAAGGTCACGGACGGGAGCGTTCAGCCTTGTCGTCGTAATCCGGATCCCAATCGAGGCTGCCGAAGAGCTCCTGCTCCCGTCGCGCGATGAACTCCTGCAACGCTTTTGTCGCTGCCGCCTTCTTTGTTCGCTCGCCACTCACTTCCAGTGCTCGATCGAGCAATTCTGGATCGATCGACAGATTGG
>JBPCXK010000159.1:0-3653 GCA_051008635.1 Gammaproteobacteria bacterium | reverse complement strand
CCTTCAGCTTTGCCGAGGCTTTGGCGCATCGCGGGCAGATGATTCCGGATGCACGGACGATGCTCGCTTCGAGGGCGCGCGCTCGTATTGAGCGTGCCTTTCTGGATTGGCTCGTAGTGGGCGGATTCCCCGAGGCGCAAGCACTGGATGTGTCTGCCCGGCATCAGCTACTGAGGGACTATGTCGACGTGGCCATGCTGCGTGATGTGGTGGAGCGTCATGGCGTAAGCAATGTAATCGGTCTGCGCTGGCTGGTGCGGCACCTGCTCGGTAATGCCGCCGGCTCGTTTAGTGTGGAGAAATTCTATGGCGCGTTAAAATCGCAGGGGATAGCGATCTCCAAAGACACTACCCACCAGTTGCTCTCACATCTCGAGGATTGCTTTCTGGTGCGGATGATCTGGATGGAATCCGCGTCTGAACGGCAGCGCATGGTTAATCCGCGCAAGACCTATCCAATAGACCCTGGGTTGATCCCTATCTTCGACCGTAGCGGGCGGGCGAATACTGGTCACGCGCTGGAAACCGCAGTGCTGATCGAGCTCGAACGTCGCCGGTTTTCGGTGACTTATGTGCGTACCAGAGAAGGCTTCGAGGTGGATTTTCTCGCGCGCGGCGCAGATGGCGAATCCGAACTCATACAGGTCTGTGCTGACGCTTCGGACCCGACCACTGCCGAGCGGGAGCTGAGAGCGTTGGCAGAAGCGGGCAATGCGTTCCCCAAGGCGCGCCGGCGATTGCTGACGCTTACGCGCGACGGTGCGCCGGCCGATGTTCCTTCAGGGGTGACCTGCCAACCTGCCTATGAGTGGATGCTAACGGCGAACTGAAACGCAAAGCGAAACCATAGATACTTAAATGTTATCGAGTGCGTTGACGGTAGAGCGACGCCGGCAATCGGAGACGATGAGCAACTCGGTTAGGGCGTGAAATGACCTTGCGTCCAGTTCTGCGATGTCGAGGATTTTTTGAAACCTGGAGTAGATCGTATTGGGGTGGACCGATAGCTTCTCTGCGGCTTTCAGTACGTTCATATCAGCGCTTGCGTAGGCGTGTAGTGTCGCGACCAGGGCGCCGTCAACCTTGTCGTCGGCTGCAAAGAATTTACCTGCCCATGCGGGCAATGCCCGCTGAAACTCTTCGCCTGCCAAATGCAACATCAAACGCCGTGCCGGTATCTCGGAGAATTGCACGACACGATGGGTCATGTCGGCGAGTTCGAGCGCGAGCAGTGCCTCCCTGTGGGCGGAGGGAATCTGTGATGTCGACGGCACGTCGTTGCTGACACCGATGAGTGCCGCGTTGCCGACCATCGAAAGTTCGCGCATCACGCGTTTGCCCAGCGCGGCGTGTGGAGCGGTCCAGCCGGTTGCGCGGCGGGTGTCGGAAAACAACAGGGTCACCTTGTTGTGACGTAAATCGATAAGGCGACGCGCGCGCGATCCCTGCAAAATTTTGTCTATCGAGTCTGCCATCCGGCGGGCGCGCGCCGGATTGAGCATTTCCGCGGGATCTACCGGCTGTGCGAGCGCGACACAAAACGCCTGGCGTCTGTCGAGATAGCCGGCGTCGCCCAATATCTTTGCTACGCGGCGGTCGGATTCGTCATAGCCATCGAGCAGGATGGCGAGCAACTCGGCACGCTGGTCGCCAGCGACATCAGCCAGCAGGCGCGCCTGGGACAGGTATGCGCTGGCAAAGATCGTGCTGATCGCATCGGTGTATTCGATCGCGAAATCTGCGACGGCCGCCACGACCTGTTGAGCATCCTCAGGGGAAGAAACGAATACCAGCGCTGCCTCGCGCATCCAGCGCGAAAAGACCTTGTGACCACAGCGGTACGCATGCAATGTCGTCTCCAGCGGGAAGTGCTGCTCGGCGCGCCGCCGCGCATGTGCGCGCACGAACTCGAAGCCGCCTACGGCGCCACCGCCCAACAAACGTAGTATTTCGATTGTGTGCTGGGGGCCGTGCCGTGCGAGATCCGGGAGGATGTCCGGATTTCTGGATTCAGAGAATGCCGGAATTTCAGCGCGTACCGTCTCGCTCAATTCGGCATTTACCGCAGCGGAATTGTCCGTCAGATGCCTTACCGCCGCCGACAGAAAGGGGCTGTCGCCAAGGCGGTGAAGCGCCTCGTTGAGGGCCTTGGTATGGTAGTCGGGCATTGGGCTCAATTGTGCACTTTGCACATCTCGCATGGAAATTTAACAGCATTTTACCCACTGTAAGCGGGCCGCGTTGGTGATAGCCTACAAACCGTGGAGTCCCACACTTATTTTAACCAAGCAACAGGAGACCCTGGAAATGGCGAAGTATCTGTTTGTGTATCACGGTGGCAAAAAACCTGATTCGCAGGAAGACATGGCGAAGGCAATGGATGCGTGGGGACAATGGTTTGGGGGCATGGGCAGTGCCGTCGTCGATGGTGGCAACCCCGTAGGTATGTCAACGACGATCAAGAGCGACGGTTCCGTTGTTAACGACGGCGGCGCCAACCCGGCCAGCGGCTACAGCCTGGTCGAGGCTTCCGGTGTCGATGATGCGATCGCGAAGGCAAAGGGCTGTCCGATCCTGGCTCACGGGGGATCGGTCGAGCTCGCGGAAGCGATAGATATGTAGACAGGCGACTTGCCGGGTTCTGTTGCAAACATGAATTGCAGCAGAACCCGCTGCATTCCGGTCGGCTACAGATGGAATCAGGTGTGGCTCGATAAAAAGTCCCTCGACGGAGCGAAGAACGCGGCGCCAGTGACGGCGCGCGTGTAGCTCACCAGGTGATCGTAGTTGCCGTGTTCGTCACCCTTGAACATGCTTTCCAGCATGAGCGTGAAGTGCTTCGGCGTGCGGGCGTACGAGATGAACAGCAAGCCGCTTTCCGCGGTGCTTCCGTACGGCATGCTGTGGCGCAGAATTTCCAGGGATTCGCCATCCGGATCCTTCAGGGAGGTACGTTTGGTGTGTGCCGTCGGCGCCTTGTCGACACTCTGGTACTCTATGTTGTCGACTTTGGTACGCCCGATAATGTCTTCCTGACTCCTTACCTCCAGCTCGTTCCAGGCGCGCAGGTTGTGGATGTAGCGCTGGACGTGAATGTAGCTGCCGCCGGCAAACGCCGCGTCTTCAGCGCCCACTAACGCCACTTCACGGCGATGCTCGCCTTGCGGGTTTTCGGTTCCGTCAACGAAGCCGGTAAGATCACGAGAATCAAGATAGCGAAAGCCGTGAACCTCGTCTGCGACCTCGGCTGCTCCCGCCAGGCTTTCGATGAACCGCTGACCCACAATGTAGTTGAGGTCCCGCCGCTCGGAGCGAACGTGAAGAAGCAGGTCGAACGGGGTGTGCGGGGCGACGCGTCCCGCGCAATCGAGAGCGGGGAAGGGACTGAGCTCTACCGGGCGCGCGCCGGGATAACATTCATCCCAAAATCTGGCGCCAATGGCGACGACGCCGGAAAGTCTGGCATCCTTGTGCTCCCTGGCGTAGTCATCGAGCGTTTTCGGAACCTCACGTACGCCGCGTTTGATGGGCTCGAGCGAGCGCGTGGATTTCGATCTGTTTATGCATAAAAATAATGCATGTTCGTTGGCGTCGGGGCAAATTCCGGATTGTTCTTTCATTCGCTAATCCTCTATGGAGCCTGCAGCGAGCCC
>JBPCXK010000158.1:0-6497 GCA_051008635.1 Gammaproteobacteria bacterium | reverse complement strand
TTCTCGCGCGCCACCCTTTGGTTTTCCAGGCACCGCTTTACCGCGTTCATGATCTGCTCCAGCCGAAACGGCTTGAGCACGAAGTCCACAGCGCCGGCGCACAGCGCCGCGATCGCGGTATCGAGATCGGCGTATGCCGTCATGAAAATCACGTCCGCGCGGCTGCCCCGATCGCGCAATTGTTGTAGCCATTCGACACCCGAGGCGTCGGACAGACGGATGTCTACAATCAGCAGGTCGAAGTGATACCGCTCACACAGTTGTTCAGCCGCCGCTACGCTGTCGGCGACCTCGACCAGCGCGCAACGCGAGCTCAGCGCGCGCTGCAAAAAATTCAGCATTCCCGGCTCGTCGTCGACGACCAGAACGGCGCAGGGGAAGCGTTTAGACTCGTCCATGTAAGGGCTTACGGAACACCAGCAGTTACCACGCCGCCAGTATAGCTCTGATTTTGTGCGCGGCGATCGTTTCGACCGCTCGACCGGGGCTCCCTGCCACTCCCACCAGGAATCAGGCCAGGTCTTGCAGCAACGCGCCGCGCACCTGATCGGGCAGTGGATCGATTGAGTGGTGATAGTGCTCGTGATCGATCCCGGCGCTGATTGAGGCGCCCTGTTTCGCGGCTTCGACCATTTTCCCGCTCAGCTCGAAGCGCAAAAAATGCACCGAAGATGTCTTGTCTTCGGTCTCGCGTTCGAGGTCTTCGTTGGAAATCGCGAAGACCTTGTCGTGATTCACGACGCGAACCCACACCTGCCGGTCGATGCCAATGAGTCGCGCGAGCGCGGCTTTGCGCTGCGCCGGATCGTTGTACTCGATCATGAATGTGGCCTTCCAGTTGCCGCCGTCGGGGATGAGGGGGTTGTAGGCCTCCAGCTCTTCCTCGATCCCGGTGGCCTCGAAAATGCGTTCCACGCGCAGCATTTCCTGAATCTGGTATTGCATGGTGAGCCGGTCCTCGAACAGCAACGTGGCGTGTGGTCCGATCTGTACGTTCCGGTGTTTTTTGTGCGCCATGACCCTGGCGCGAAAGTCGTTACGGACTTCGGCGTATTGTTCGAGCGAGTAGAGATCGGCTCTGCTGAGCTTGTCCAAAAGTGTGCTCCGCAACCAGGTCCGTCGCTAAATACCGTATGCCTGACGCACCAGGCTCAGCGGATGCTCGGGATGACTCCCTTCCAAACCGTTTTGAATCTGGTGACCCGCCATCGGGCAGTCGCTGCTGTAGTGATCGAAGTCGCCCTGCCCGATTTTGCGGATCACGGGGCGGCATATCTTCATGGAGGCATCGTGAAACTCGCTCTTGACGGCGTAGGTGCCATCATGGCCGGAGCAACGCTCGATGAGCTCGACGGTCGTGTCGGGTATGAGCTGCAACAGCTCGCGGGTTTTCAGGCCGATGTTTTGAACACGCACGTGGCAGGCCGCGTGATAGGCGATCTTGCCGAGCGCGTGTTTGAAATCGATATCGAGCTCGCCGTGCTTGTGACGCAGCATCAAATATTCGAACGGATCGAATATGTGCTCCCGCACGCGCGCAATGTCCGGATCGTCCGGGAACATCAGCGGCAGTTCCTGTTTGAACATCAACACGCACGACGGTATAGGCGCGACAATGTCCCAGCCGGCGTCGACCATGCCGAGCATTGCCGGGACGTTGACGGCCTTGGCCGCGACGACCGCATCGAGATTGCCGAGCTCCAGCTTCGGCATGCCGCAGCAGCGCTCGCGGGAAACCAGCTTCACTGCGATTTCATTGTGCTCGAATATCTTGACCAGATCCTCGGCGAGTTGTGGCTCGTTGTTGTTGCCGTAACAGGTCGCAAACAACGCGACCTTGCCGCGCGCGCGTCCGGTGACAACGGGTTCTTGCCTGCGGCTGTGATGATTGGCCAGACGCTTGCGCGCCTTCTTGCTGTGATAGTTGGGTACCACCGCGTCCGGATGCACGCCCAGGACCTTGTCGAGCACCTTGCGCATGGCCTTGTTCCGGTTCGAGGCATTGACCACGGTCGAGACGATCGGAATTCCGGCCAGCCGCCCGACGATGTCCGTAGAAGTCAAAATCCGGTCGCGTTGCTTGACATCTCCCTGTTTGTACTTCACCGCTTTGGCACGCAGCATCAAGTGCGGGAAATCGACGTTCCACTCGTGCGGCGGCACGTAAGGGCATTTCGTCATGAAGCACAGATCACACAGATAACAGTGATCGACCACCTTCGCGTAGTCCTTCTGATCAACGCCGTCGATCTCCATGGTCTCGGATTCGTCGACCAGATCGAAGAGCGTGGGAAACGCGTTGCACAGATTCACGCACCGGCGGCAGCCGTGACAGATGTCGAACACACGCTCGAGCTCTTTGTTGAGCGCGTGCTCGTCGTAGAACGCCACGTCGCGCCAGTTCAGCGGGTGACGCATGGGCGCCTCGAGACTGCCTTCGCGGCGTTCCTGGGTTGGCGAGTTGGTCATCAGTTGTCAGCCGGCGGTTGTCGGTTATCTGCGAATCGCCAGCCCCGTACTCGACAACTGGCAAACCAGAAAAAGGGCTGGTTACCCAGCCCTTTTACAACGCTAGTCGAGAGCATCGAGGGCCTTCTGGAAGCGGTTGGCGTGCGAGCGCTCGGCCTTGGCCAATGTCTCGAACCAGTCCGCGATCTCGTCCAGTTTTTCGTCGCGTGCGGTCTTGGCCATGCCCGGATACATGTCGGTGTACTCGTGGGTTTCACCGGCGATCGCGGCTTTGAGGTTGTTCGCCGTGCCGCCAATGGGCAAACCGGTCGCAGGATCGCCGACCTCTTCGAGATACTCGAGGTGGCCGTGGGCGTGACCGGTCTCGCCTTCGGCGGTGGAGCGGAAAACAGCGGAGACATCGTTGTAGCCCTCAACATCCGCTTTGGCGGCGAAGTACAGGTAGCGGCGATTGGCCTGTGATTCGCCCGCGAAGGCGTCTTTCAAATTTTGCTCGGTTTTGGTGCCTTTCAGCGCCATGACAGGTCCTCCGGTTGGTGTGATTGATAAGGTGGATGACGGCTTAGACCGAGTCTAAAACGTTGTGGCGGACATTAGACCAAGTCTAAAACATTGTCAACATCGTGCGCCGACCGATCGTCATGTTAAGGTTCATGCACAAACCGGTAGACAAGATCAACAACACTGGAGCGCGCGTGTGGCGCAGTCAGAAACCCAACCCATCGATTTCGAAAACGCCCTGCAGGAACTCGAAAAGCTGGTTGAGCAGTTCGAGCAGGGAGACCTGACGCTCGAAGATTCTCTCAAACAGTTCGAGCATGGCATCAAGCTGGCCCGAGCCTGCCAACGCGCGCTGAAAGACGCGGAGCAAAAGGTCCGCGTGCTCACCGAAGCCGGCGGCGAGACCGATCTGATCGGGGACGGCGATGGCGACAACGACGATTGATGATGCGCTAGCGCCACTGCAGCAACGAGTCGAACGCACCCTGGAGCACTGGCTGCCGCGCGCGGACGCTTATCCTGCGCGGTTGCATCGGGCGATGCGCTATGCCGTGCTCGGCAATGGCAAACGGGTGCGGCCAGCCCTGCTGTATGCAACCGGCAACGCGCTCGAGCTGCCGTGCGAAGCACTCGATGGCCCGGCTTGCGCTGTCGAGCTGATTCACGCCTACTCGCTGATCCATGATGACCTGCCGGCCATGGACGATGACGTCCTGCGCCGCGGCAAGCCCACCTGCCACATGGCCTTCGACGAAGCGACGGCGATCCTCGCCGGTGACGCGCTGCAGGCGCTCGCGTTTTATATTCTCTCGCATGATGAAACCATGACGCCCGATACCAGCGCGCGCCTGGCGATGGTGGAGATGCTCGCCGGCGCCGCGGGATCGCACGGCATGGCGGGCGGTCAGGCAATCGATCTTGCTGCGGTAGGCGCGAGTTTGAGTATCGATGAGCTGAAATTCATGCACCGCCTCAAGACCGGCGCTTTGATCCGCGCCAGCGTGATGCTGGCGGTGGCGAGCAAACCGCAGGTCAGCCGTGAGCTTGCAGCGCGGCTTGACCGCTACGCGCAGTGTATCGGTCTGGCTTTCCAGATTCGCGACGATGTCCTCGACGTAGAGAGCGATACCGAGACGCTGGGCAAATGCCAGGGCGCGGATGCCGCGTTGGAGAAGCCGACTTTCCCTGCTCTGCTGGGTATGGACGAGGCCAAGACGCAGGCCAATGCGTTGTGCGAAGAGGCCCTGGGCTGTCTGTGCGGGCTTGGAGAGGGAGCCGAATTGCTGCATGCGATCGCCCGGTTTATCGTCAGCCGAATTAATTGAGGATTCCACCTCTGCAGCTTGGGCTTCGCTGCGCTCAGCACCAACCTACGCCTGCATTCGAGTCTTGCGACACCCTCATCAGCGAAGGCGCCGGAGGTATACTGCAATCTTTGAGGCAACAGCGCGCGACGCATGTAACTCACGATGACACCTTTCCCCTTCCAGCAGCTGGATAAGATCGAATCGCCAGCGGACCTGCGTCAGTTGCCGCCGGACCAACTCGTTCCGCTCGCCAAGGAGCTACGCGATTATCTCCTGCACTCGATCTCGAGCTGTGGCGGGCACTTCGGCGCGGGATTAGGCGCCATCGAGCTCACCATAGCGCTGCACTATGTGTTCAGCACGCCTTATGACCGTCTGGTCTGGGATGTGGGTCATCAGTCTTATCCGCATAAGATTCTCACCGGCCGCCGTGACGAGATCACCACCATCCGTCAATGGCGGGGTTTGGCGCCTTTTCCCAAGCGTAGCGAGAGCGAGTACGACGCGTTTGGCGTCGGGCACTCGAGCACCTCGATCAGCGCGGCGCTGGGCATGGCGATTGCTGCCGCTGCCAATAACGAGCCGCGCAAAGTGGTGGCGATCATCGGTGACGGCGGCATGACCGGCGGGCTCGCCTACGAGGCGCTGAACCATGCGGGCGACGTTCGGGCCGACCTGCTGGTCATTCTCAACGACAACGAGATGTCGATCTCGCCCAACGTCGGCGCCATGCATAACTATTTGACGCGCATGTTGTCCGGTAAGGCGTTTTCGACCGTGCGCGAGGGCGGCAAGCACCTGCTCAAGCAAGTGCCACCGATGTGGGAGCTCGCCAAGCGCACCGAAGAACATGTCAAAGGCATGATCGCTCCCGGCACGTTGTTCGAAGAACTCGGCTTCAACTATTTTGGCCCGGTCGACGGCCACGACGTGACGGGCCTGGTCGCCACGCTGACCAATTTGAAACAACACGATGGCCCGCGGCTGCTGCATCTGATGACCCGCAAAGGCAAGGGTTACGGCCCGGCCGAGAACGACCCGGTTAAATACCACGCCGTATCCAGGTTCGACACCACTATCGGCATGGTCAAGAGCGAGAAGCCGGCGCCGCCGACCTACAGTAAGGTGTTTGGCGACTGGTTGTGCGATATGGCCGCGCGCGACCAGCGCGTGGTCGGGATCACGCCTGCCATGCGTGAGGGTTCCGGCATGGTGCGGTTTCAGAAAGAATATCCGCAACGTTATTTCGATGTCGCCATCGCCGAGCAGCATTCGGTAACGGTCGCCGCGGGGATGGCGTGCGATGGTTTGAAACCGGTCGTCGCCATCTACTCGACGTTCCTGCAGCGGGCCTACGACCAGCTCATTCACGATGTAGCGGTGCAAGATTTGCCTGTGCTGTTCGCCATCGACCGCGCGGGAGTGGTCGGCGGCGACGGCCAGACCCATGCGGGCAGTTTTGATCTGACTTATCTGCGTTGTTTGCCGAACGTGACTGTGATGACACCGGCGGACGAGAACGAGTGCCGCCAGATGCTGTACACCGGATTTCAGCTCGACGGGCCGGCCGCAGTGCGCTACCCGCGTGGCGTGGGGCCGGGCGTTGAGATCGAGCAGGAAATGACAGCACTGCCCATCGGCAAGGCGGTGCAAGGGCGCGGGGGCAAGGGCGTCGTCATGCTCGCGTTCGGCGCGCTGTTGCATGACGCCATGCGCGTGGCCGACGAGATCGACGCCAGCGTGATCAATATGCGTTTCGTGAAACCGCTCGACGAGGACATACTGCTCGAGGCCGCGGCCCGGCACGAGTGGCTGGTGACGATTGAAGACAACGCCGTCATGGGCGGCGCGGGCAGCGCGGTTAACGAGGCGCTCGCACGGCACGGCATTCACATCCCGGTGTTGAATCTCGGCCTGCCCGACCGCTTCATCGATCACGGCACCCGGGAAGATCAGCTTACCGAGGCCGGGCTCGATGTAGCCGGCATTCGCGCCAGTGTCAGCGCCTTCGTAAAGGCGGATTGCGCGCCGCAACGCCCTCGCGTAGTGTCCTGAGGGTTCCGCCAGAAATAAGTTTGCATTTCTTAGGCCTAGCCCGTGTGGCAAGGCGCGAGGCAGGCGAATAGCCGGCTATTTAACTGCCGAAGCAACGCCGCCACGCGCGATGGATAGACGTCGCACAGGGATGTGCAAGTGTCGCGGGCGCAGGACGCGCAGGAG
>JBPCXK010000157.1:0-6798 GCA_051008635.1 Gammaproteobacteria bacterium | reverse complement strand
GATCTTTGATTCCACAACGCATTTTCTTCTTCTCGGAAATACGACCTGTATTCCGCTCCTTCAGAAAATGCGTTGTGAAATCAAATCTCTGCGCGATCATCTCGCCCCGTGGTGAGAAATGCGGGCTAGGCCTCGCGCTTTTTCACATTTGCGCTACCTTGTTGATCGCGATTACAGGCAGCGGGTGCGCAACCAACCCGGTGTCCGGCAATCCCGACTTCGTGATGATGAGCGAGGATCAGGAGATCGCACTTGGGCGCCAGTATCATGCTGAAATACTTAAGGTTTTCCGAAAGTACGACGACCCCGATCTGCAACAGTACGTCGAAAACGTGGTCGACGGTCTGGGCGAAACCAGCCACCGTCAGGAGCTGATCTACCACGTGACCGTGCTCGACAGCCCCGAGGTAAACGCCTTCGCGCTACCGGGCGGTTACCTCTACATTACGCGCGGCATCATGTCGTACATGAATTCCGAAGCGCAGCTCGCTGGAGTGCTTGGCCACGAGATAGGGCATGTGACGGCCCGTCATTCCGTGAGGCAACACGCCACCGCGCAGGGCCTGGGCTTGCTGGCGATGATTATCACCACGGCCGCCCGCACGCCAGGCGTCGGTGATCTCACCAACGTTCTGGGGACGGCCCTGATTCGCGGCTACGGTCGCGAGCACGAGCTCGAGGCCGACCGGCTCGGCGCGGAGTATCTGGCGCGCAATGAATACGATCCGGAGGCGATGATCGACGTCATCGGTATACTCAAGAACCAGGAGCTGTTCGAGAAGCAACGCGCGGAAGAGGAAGGTCGCGAACCACGGGTCTACCACGGCACGTTCTCCACTCACCCGGACAACGATCAGCGCCTGCAGGAAGTCGTGGGCGCAGCCGAGCAGTTCTCTGAGGGTGAGCCGAGACCCGACGAGCGCGACGCGTTCCTGCGCCGCCTGCAGGGCATGGTGATCGGGCCCGGCGAGTACGAAGGCGTGCTGCGGGGCCGCAATTTCTACCATAAACATCTGGGTGTAGGGATCTCGTTCCCCGAGGGCTGGAAGGTCGAGAACAAACCCGACCGGCTGCTGGCCTCACCATCCGACAACTCGGCCCTGATCCAGGTGACCAGCCAGGATCTCAATCGCAAGGAGCCTCCCGCGGATTTTCTGCGCAGGCTTCACGACGGCAGGCTGGAGGGAGGCGAGGAGATCTCGACTGCCGATTTTCAGGGCTACACCGGCGCAAGCAAGGTGAAGACCCCGTTTGGGCGCAGGAAGGCGCGCGTGGCCGCGATGTTTCAGGCCAAGCGAGCCTACATCTTTGCCGCTGCCAGCAAGGATGAAGATGCGCAGACCGATCCAAACGACCCGCTGTATCTGGAGACGATAAAAAGCCTGCGTGTGCTCACAGCGGAAGAACGCGAGCTCGCGGAGCCCAGACGGCTTAATCTGATCGAAACACAAACGGGCGACACATTTGCAAAGCTGGCGGAGGATTCCGCCTTCAGTCACCATGCGGAAGAACAGCTGCGCTTACTCAACGGCATGTATCCTGACGGGGAGCCCGAACCGGGGCAATTACTAAAGGTCGTCAAATAGACTCAGCGACGAACAACCGCGTCTACCTCGTCGACGCCAGCATCTATGTGTTCCGGGCCTGGTTTACCCTCCCGGAGAGCTTTACCGACCGCGACGGCGTACCCGTCAACGCGGTGTACGGTTTCACCGATTTCGTTCATCGCCTGTTGACGGACACTGGCGCCGGCAAGATCGCGTTTGCCTTCGACCAAAGCCTGACCTCGTCGTTCCGCAACGATATCTATCCGTCGTACAAGGCCAACCGTGAGTCCGCACCCGACAACCTTATGTGGCAG
This sequence comes from Gammaproteobacteria bacterium, assembly GCA_051008635.1. Taxonomy (GTDB): domain Bacteria; phylum Pseudomonadota; class Gammaproteobacteria; order JBPCXK01; family JBPCXK01; genus JBPCXK01. The sequence goes on along the minus strand of JBPCXK010000157.1, from coordinate 4,937 downwards.
TTCAAGAGATGCCGTGAATTCGTACGTCTTATCGGACTGACCGAGTTGTGCAGCGATCGCTACGAGGCTGACGATCTGATCGGCGCCGCCGCCACGCACGCGCGGCGAGAAGGCAGCAACGTTACTGTCGTGACTGGCGACAAAGACCTCATGCAGTTAGTCGACGAGGGCGATCTGTGGTGGGACTTCGCCAAGAACAAACGGCTCGACAGCGCCGGTGTTGAAAAGCAATCTGGCGTGCGCCCTGAGCAGATCGCCGATCAGCTCGCGATCGCAGGTGACAAGATCGATAACATCCCAGGGGTGCCGGGCGTCGGCATGGTCACGGCAGCCAAGCTGTTGCGCCACTTTGGCACTATCGACGAGTTGTTGGCGAATCTGGCCCAAATCAGCGCCATGAAATTCCGCGGCGCCAGGCGAGTACAACATTTGCTGGAGCAACATCGCGAAACCATACTGCTGGCAAAAAAACTCACCGTGCTGCACTGCGATGCCCCACTCCCCGCTGATCTGGAGCTGCGCCAAAAGTGGGTGGACAACGAGCAGCTCATCGCCTTCTTCGATCAGCTCGGCTTCGGCCAACCGCGGCGGGATCGCTGGTGCAAGCTGCTCGCGCAACGGTCTCCAATTTCGTCATAGTTTTTAACACTTTGGTTAAAGTCAAGCCCTCATTCGTCGGGAGATTGTGATCCCCGTCACAGAGTCACGTTAATGCGTGACCTCGGTCACAGATCGGCGACGTCCAGGGATCATAATGAGACCCCAGAGTTGTCAGCATCAATCCCTCGCGACAAATGCCAACAATCCACGATGGTCAAGTGAGCGCGCCAACTGCGCAGCAGGACAGCGGCGACCTGTGGCAGGAGATAACGAACCATATCCACGCCAGCACGGGCTCGCGCGTCGACTTTCAAAGTCGACAGCCGATCCACGGTGGCTGCATTAACGAGACCTGGTGTCTGGGAGCCAGCGACGACGTCTACTTCGTCAAAGTCAGCGGCGCCGACCGTCTGCCCATGCTCACCGCCGAAGCAGACGGCCTTGTCGAGCTCATATCCAGCAACGCCATTCGCGTGCCCAAGCCTGTGTGCTGGGGCGCGGCGAGTTACCGCAGCTATCTGGTCCTGGAATACATCGAATTTTCCTCCGGCAGCAATCCGGTGGTGTTCGCGCAGGAGCTGGCCGCATTACATCAGATCACGGCGTCGCGGTTCGGCTGGAAGCGGGATAACACCATTGGTTCCACACCGCAGATCAACACATGGTCTGACAATTGGGTGGATTTCTGGCGTAATCACCGGCTCGGCTACCAACTCGAGCTGGCCGGGCGCAGCAGTCATCAGGGTTCGCTGCTCGTGAAGGGCGAGCGGCTGCTGGCTGAGTTTCCACCGCTGTTCTCAGACTACCGCCCGCAACCCTCGCTGCTGCACGGCGACTTGTGGAGCGGCAACTGGGGGTTGGATGACGACCATAATCCGGTGATCTTCGACCCTGCAGTGTACTACGGCGATCGTGAGACCGACCTGGCGATGACGGAGCTCTTCGGCGATCCGGGCGCCGGCTTTTACGCCGCCTACAACGATATGCTACCGCTCGACCCGGGATATGGCGTGCGCAAGATCTTTTATAACGTCTACCACCTGCTCAACCACATGAACCTGTTTGGCGGAGGCTATTCGCGTCAGGCCGAACGTGCGATCGACGCAGTGCTTGGCGAGCTGCGCTGAGCGGCTCGATGAACAGGCAAAACAGGCGGAGACGGGAAGCCGGGCGGGTGGGCAAGCCGGTCGATGCGGCCATCACCGTCGCCGATCCGAACTGCTTCACGCGCTGCGGCTACCGGCATGATCACAAGCAACAATAAGAACATCAATGACAAAACCCGATGCGATTTTCATCCACGGCGCAGGCGGCGGCGCGTGGCAGTGGCGAGATTGGCTGCCGGTGTTCGGCGAGGCCGGCTACGGCACGATTGCCCGAGATCTGCAACCCTCGGACGACGGACTCGCGGCAACGTCACTCGACGACTATGCGCATCAAGTACTAAGATGGATTGGCAACCCCCACCAACCGCCCGCTATAGTGGGCGCCAGTCTGGGCGGGTTGTTGGGTCTGAAGATTGTCGAGCACAGACCACTCAGCGCGCTCGTGCTGATCAACACCGTCCCACCGGCGGGCACCGCGGGGTGGCCGCCGAGAGCCAATATCTATCCCGACATTGTCGAATGGTCCCGCGGGATCACCCTGGGCGACAGCCGCCGAAGCATGCCGGAAGCCGACGAAACCACGCTCATGTGGGCACACGAGCTTTGGCGCGACGAGTCGGGCACAGTGATGAAGGCGATGCACGCCGGTGTGCCGGTCAAACGCCCGGAATGCCCGACGCTGGTTATCGGCTGCAGGCTCGATAACGCCGTACCTGAACAAATCAGCGCGGCCCTGGCGCGGCAGTGGGACCTCGACTACCGCATCTTCCACAACGTGAGCCATGTCGGCGCGCTGTTGGGTGTGAACGCGAAGCAGGTCGCACGATTCGCACGGGACTGGCTGAGCTCGGAAGTGATCTGACGCAAGACTTTCCGCGGATTTCAGATCGCAAAAGCCGTTTGCACGGTTTTTCGCCGGAACGGCTTCTGCCGGATCGCGAGCGCAGCACACGCTCTGTGCAACCCCAATCGCTGCTGAAGGGGGTGTCGCAAAAGTCCACGACGGCACCCGTAGGTTGGCACTGAGCGAAAGCGAGGCCCAACTTGCAGTGATATCTCAGGGCGTGCCTGTTGGGCTTCGCTGCGCTCAGCACCAACCTACGTCCGCAATGGAGTTTAACGGACACCCTCTCCCACAAAGCTAACGCCGCGCCCCCATCGACACGGCGCGTTCGCGCGACGCGGCGAGATCCTGTTCCGATCGACCGGTCTGCGGCCAGCCTTGCAGGTGCCGCAGCACCAAGGCGCCCAAGGCTGCGATATGTTCCGCCATGTCGTTGAGCGCAGGAATGTAGTTGTACTCCCTGCCGCCGGCCGCGATGAAAACTTCTCGATTTTGAATCGCGATCTCCTCCAGCGTCTCGAGGCAGTCGGCGGCAAAGCCCGGACAGAAAACGTCGACCGAGTGAATACCTTCGCCAGGCAGCGCGGCGAGCGTCTGGTCGGTGTACGGCTTCAACCACTCCTCACGGCCAAAGCGTGACTGAAAACACACGCGCCATTGGGAATCATTCAGCTCCAGTTCCGTCGCGAGCAAACGCGCGCTGAGTTGACATTCGCAATGATAAGGATCGCCGTTCAGAAAATAGCGTTTCGGTATGCCATGAAACGAAAACATCAACAGCTCTGCGCGCTCGTGCTGCTTCCAGTGATCGCGAATACGCGCAGCCATGGCCTTGATGTAGTTTTCGTCGTCGGGGTAGTTATTGATGAAGCGCAATTCCGGCAATCGACGCCACGCTTGCAACTCGCTCGTCACGGCATCGAAAACCGACGCTGTCGTGCTTGCCGAGTACTGAGGATACATCGGTAGCACCAGCAGCCGCTGCACGCCGGCGTCGCGTAACCGCGCAAGTCCGCTTTTTACGGAAGGATTGCCATAGCGCATCGCGAGCTCGACCTCGAGCGAGCCCTGTGTTTTGTCCCGCAAAAAATCATCCAGCGCCTGCACCTGCCGCTTCGAGAATACGAGCAGCGGCGAGCCGTCATCCATCCACACGTTTTGGTACAACGGCGCCACCCTGCGTGGGCGCAAGTTCAATATTGCGCCGTGCAGAACCAACCACCACAACGGCCGCGGCATTTCGACGACACGTGGATCCCACAAAAATTCCGCGAGGTAACGGCGCAACGCTTTCGGCGTTGGCGCGTCGGGCGTACCAAGGTTGACAACCAGCACGCCGGTCTGTCGAGGGGCGCCGTGGCGGTAGTCGTCCGTGCCAAGGAAACGGCTCATGACGAATGAGCTGTGGATTTCCGCCTCACCGGAAGTGGCGTGAGGACACGCCGACTAGCGCTGTTGTTGACGCAAGCGCTTGTGCAGCGGGCTGCTGCGGGGAAAATGCGCCAGCAGGAACTCCATCTGATCGGCAAGCACGCGGCGGCCCTGCAGATAGATGTACTCCGCATGCGAAGGCGAAAAAGGCACGGCGAGCAGTTCCATGCCGGCTTCTTCCGGCGTGAGGCCCGCCTTGTGATTGTTACAGCGCTTACAGGCGCTCACGACGTTGTTCCAGTTGTCCGCGCCGCCCCGGCTAAGCGGCGTGACGTGGTCGCGCGACAGCTCCTTATTGAGGTGACGCACGCCGCAGTACAGACACAGGTTGGCGTCGCGCTTGAACAGGGCCGGATTGTTGAGTGGCGGCACGTAGGCATCGTGCAGCGCCTTGTTGTTGCCGTAAGTGGCAATGATCGAGTTGACCTCGATAACGCTGCGCAGACCGGAGCGCGCGTTGATGCCACCATGAATTTCATACAGCGGCATACCACAAGTGTAGGCAACTTGCGCGAGGTGATACAGGCGCACCGCATCCTGATAGTTGATCCACTCGAGTGGCATGCCGGATACGTCGGTTCGCAGTACTTGTTGGTTCAAGTCGTGCATCGCCTGTCAGCCGTTTTCGGGTCGCGTGCAATGTACATACGCAGACCCGTAATTGCAAATATGTTGTTTAGTTGTCATAAAAGCACGCTAGTTCCATGTTTGTCGTCATATACAAACCGTTGAGATAATCCGCTAAGATGCCCGTTCCGCGCTAGTGTATTCGTCTGTTGCCCGGGTATTGCCCGGGTTTCTATTGCCTCAAGAGCAGGCCGGAGAAAAAGCTTAATGGCGATCAATGTAGCCGTCCCCAAAGAGATCAGCCCGGGCGAACGCCGTATTGCGATCGAGCCCCAGATTGCCGAGCGCCTGGTGAAGCTCGGCCTCGATGTCCTTGTGCAAAAGGGCGC
>JBPCXK010000156.1:0-8480 GCA_051008635.1 Gammaproteobacteria bacterium | reverse complement strand
CGTCGTTACTGCGTGCCGGCCATGCAATCAGCGCAAAGATAACCGAAAGCTGGAAGAACTGGGTATGCGGTTGTTGGCCGTCCCGTACGCACCGAACCGGGCCGAAGCGCTCATCATGGCAAATCGGCGCACTCTGGCCGACCAGATGGCGTTCCTGCGTGCACGCGTTGGCAAGACCAGTCGTCTGCGCATCCCTCAATGATACTGAGAGCACGATGACGCATCTACAGCGAGCACAGAAAGCCTCACGCGCGTATCACGTGTTGCCGCGGGCCGCAAACCGGCTCTATCCCGTCGCCGACATCACGGGGACCGATTGATCGGTCCCCTGCCTTGCCTCAAACGGATCACAAAGGAAATCGGGAATGGATGCCGCACAGGAACTCACACCGGGCCGGTTGGCAGATTTCCTGCTCAACGTGGCGCCGGCACGGTGCTGCAACCCGGCGTGAATCTTCTACAGCGTGACAACAGTTTTCCGAAGGACGGCCCGATACTGCTGATTACCGACGGCGATTGCGATCGCGTGAACGTATCGCGCGACCACGCATTCCTGCTTGCAGAACGTGGGCGCTTGCCGTTCAAACCGGCAGGGCCGGTTTTTCGCATGCGCTAGCGGGCACCCGCTGACTCTACGCCACTATTGCGGTTACTCAGTTTAGTCGTCGTACGTGGCTACCGGCTCACCGAGCACATCGTTTCTGGGTTCAACGCCGAGGCCCGGTTGCGTGGATGCCCGCATAGCGCCGTTTTCGCGCGCTGGCGCGCCCGTGGCGTTGCTCACGGAGACATAGCTGTTGAAGTCGGTCGCCGAGAAACGAAACGCCTCCGGCGTCGAATGCGCCAGGTGTGCGATGGCCGCGGTGATGACGTCGCCGCCCCAACTGTCTTCGATGGTCATGGGGATGCCGAGTGACACGCACAAGTCGCGAATCTGCCGCGCCTTGCTGATCCCGCCTACTTTGGAGATCTTCAAGTTGATCACATCCATCGCGCGATCGCCGTGTGCGCGTAGCAGCATGTCCAGCCCGTCGATGTTCTCGTCCAGAATGAACGGCAGGGTTGTGTGCTCGCGCACGGACAGGCACTTTTCGTAACTTCGGCACGGTTGCTCGATATAGACATCGAGGTCTACGACCGCGTTTGCGACGCGCAATGCATCCGGCGCCAGCCAACCCCTGTTCCCGTCGGCGACGAGCGTTTCGCCGCCCTTGAGCACGGCGGCCGCGGCGCGGATGCGGGCAATATCTTCTACCGGATCACCGCCGACCTTGAGTTGAAACTTGCGATAACCTTCATCGCGGTAACCGGCCACGTTGTCCGCCATTTCTTTTGCAGGACGCTGACTGATCGCGCGGTACAGATCGACCGCGTCGCCAAACCTGCCGCCCAACAACTCGCACACCGGCTTGCCCGTGGCCTTGCCGAGCAGATCCCAGCACGCCATGTCGATCGCCGACTTGACATAAGGGTGACCAGCCAAAGCCGTGTCCATCATCTGATTGATCTTCGCGAGCTCGGTGGGGTCTTGCCCGATGAGATGTGGCGCCAGCTCTGCGATGCCGACGCGGGCGCCGGGCCCAAACGCGGGCAGATAGAACGAACCGAGTGGGCAGACTTCGCCGACGCCAGTAAATTCGGTGTCAGTCTCGATCTCGACAACGGTGCTGTCGAACACCTCAACGTAGTTGCCGCCCGACCACGCGTAGCGGCCTTCTCTAACTGGGAGACCGATTTGATAAACGTGGATGGCTTTTATTTTCATGCGCAGATTCCGCTCCCACGAAAACCCAACTACAAATCCTTGCACAAACGCAGCGAATCGTAAATCGCAGCGTGGAGGTTGCGGCTGGCGACGGCGTCACCCACCTTGTACAAAGCGAAGCCTTCCCCGGCACTAACCTCCGGCTGCGGCCGATGACTGAGCAACGCATCAAGGTCCGTCGTGCCACTGTTCGACGAACGTGAACGCAGACCCTGAAACACATCGTCGACCGGCAAGGTACCATGTTCGACGACAATATGATCGACGATTCTTGTTATGTCGCTGCCGCCGTATTCATTGCGGAACGTAACTTCCAGCCGGTTGCCCTGCGGCGTGACAGCCGCCAGGCGATGATCCGGCGTGACCTTGACGCCGTTTTTGTAAAACCGTTCGAGGTAGATCGGAAAGTTTACGCCTCCCATCTCGGCGGCGGCATGGCGGTCGGGCGTCACGAATTCCAACTCCACATTTGCCTGCGCGGCGAGATGATCCGCGCACGACGGACCCTGATGCTGGCCGTTGTCGTCGTAGAGCAGCACCGATCCGCTCAACTCCATGCCGCTCAGCACGTCCCATACGCTGACGCACGCCTCTCCGCCCGGCACGAAGTCGGTGTCGGGCACACCGCCGCTTGCCACGATCACCACATCTGGCGATTCGGCGGTAACTGTGTCTTCGTCGGCAAGCACGTTCCAGCGGATGTCGACACCGAGAGTTTCCAGCTCTGTGGCATACCAGTCTGCAATACCGATGAGATCCTTACGCCAGGTCGCCCTGGCCGCCAGCACGAGCTGTCCGCCGAGCCTCCCGGTGGCCTCGAACATCACGACGTCGTGTCCGCGCTGCGCCGACACGCGTGCAGCCTCCATGCCTGCGGGGCCACCGCCGACGACGACGATTTTCTTTTTTGCGCCGCCGGATTTGGGAATGACGTGTGGGATATCTGCCTCGCGCCCGGTGGCGGCATTGTGAATGCAAAGCGCCTCACCTTCGCCGTAAATGCGGTCGATGCAATAGCCCGCACCCACGCAGGGACGGATGCGTTGCTCCTCGCCCGCCATGAGCTTGCGCACGATGTGCGGATCGGCGATGTGTGCGCGCGTCATGCCAGCCAGGTCGATGAGGTTTTCCTCGATGGCGTACCGCGCGGTCGATAAATCCGCGATGCGGCAGGCGTGAATCACTGGCAACCCGAGCTCTTTCTTGAACGTGCCGGCAAGAGCAACCCAGGGTCCGAACCGTGACCACATGGCCGGCAGATGATGCGCCAGGCCATGGTCCGTGTCGATACGCCCGAAGTTGAGCGAGACGTAATCGATAAGCCCCTCGCTCTCGATCAACCTGAGTGCCGCAAGGCCTTCTTCCAGGCTGAGGCCGTCGCTGCTGCCGCTCTTCATTTCCGCGCGCAGCCCGACGATGAAGTCATCCCCGACCGCCCTGCGCACGGCGGCCAGCACTTCGATGGAAAACCGCAATCTGTTCTCCAGCGAGCCGCCGTATTTGTCGTTGCGCACATTGGTGTTCGGGTTGAGAAACTGACCGAGCAGGTGTCCGTGCGAAAGAATCTCGCAGCCATCGAGCCCGCCTTGCTTACAGCGCAGCGCGGCTGCCGCGTAATACCCGATTACACGATCGATATCGCTCTGATCCATCTCCTTCGGAAATCCGCGATGCGCGGGTTCGCGTACCCGTGACGGCGCGATCACGGGCAACCAGTCGGCGGCGTTCCAGGTCGTGCGCCTGCCAAGGTGCGAGAGCTGGCAGACCAGCGCGCAGTCGTGCGCATGAATACGCTCGGAAAACTCCTCAAAATACGGAATTACGCGGTCGTCGCCGACATAGAGCTGCCCGAACACCGACGGCGAATCCGGACCGATGCAAGAAGAGCCACCGAACATGGTCATGGCCAGACCGCCCTTGGCCTTCTCTTCGTGATAGAGCTGATAGCGCAACTTGGGCATGCCGTCTTCGGCATAGGCCGGCGCGTGCGGCGTGCTGACGATACGGTTCTTCAGCGTCAGGTGCTTGAGTTGCAGCGGCTGCAGTAGTGGGTCGTTCTTTGGCATCGCGGCGAGAGTAAGAAGCGCCTCCGGTTTTGTTGTAGCGGTTTCGTGGGAGCGGCTTCAGGGGGTGTCGCAAAAAGTCGGGGACACCACGCGTAGGTTGGTGCTGAGCGTTAGCGAAGCCCAACACACAGCGGTATCTCAGGGCACCTGCCTGTTGGGCTTCGCTGCGCTCAGCGCCAACCTACGCCATCGATTGAGTTTAACGACAGCCCCTGAAGCCGCTCCTACATATGCGGTTGACTAAAGCACCTTGTCCAGCTCCTGCTCGAGCTCGGGCAGGGCCGTGAACAAATCGGCGACCAGTCCATAGTCCGCGAGCTGAAAGATCGGCGCTTCCTCGTCTTTGTTGATGGCGACGATGACCTTGCTGTCCTTCATGCCGGCGAGATGCTGAATCGCCCCGGAGATGCCGACGGCCATGTACAGATCGGGCGCCACGACCTTACCGGTCTGGCCGACCTGGTAGTCGTTCGGTACGTAGCCCGCATCCACGGCCGCGCGGCTGGCGCCGATGGCGGCGTTGAGCTTGTCGGCGATCTTCTCCAGCATGCCGAAGTTGTCGCCCGACTGCATGCCGCGGCCACCCGAGACGACGACGCGCGCGGTCGTAAGCTCCGGGCGTTCGAGCTTGGTCGCTTCCTGCCCGAGAAACGTCGACAGGCCGGCGTCGCCGCCACCTTCGACATTCTCGACAGGCGCACGACCGCCCTCCTGCGCGGCGGCTTCGAACTTGGTGGTGCGCACAGTAACAAGCTTGACGGGATCGGACGACTGCACGGTCGCCAGCGCGTTACCCGCGTAGATCGGACGCTCGAAGGTATCCGCCGAGACCACGGCGCTGACATCGGAGATTTGCGAGACGTCCAGTAACGCTGCCGCGCGGGGCATTACGTTCTTGCCGAAGGTAGTCGCAGGCGCGAACACGTGCGAGTAGTTGCCAACCAGTTCCACCAGCAATGGCGCGATGTTCTCAGCAAGATCATGCTCCAGCGCCGCGCTGTCCGCGAGCAGCACGCGCGACACACCCGCGATTTTCGTGGCGGCTTCCGCCACGGCTCCGCAACTACTGCCTGCAACCAGCAGGTCCAGATCACCGCCGACCGCCTGCGCGGCGGTAACGGTGTTGAGGGTGGCGGGTTTGAGTTCCGAATTATCGTGTTCGGCAACGACTAGCACGGACATTAGATTACCTTTGCCTCGTTCTTTAACTTGTCTACGAGTTCTGCAACGTTACTCACCTTGGCGCCGCCCTGACGTTTTTCCGGCTCGACAACCTTGAGCACACTCAAGCGCGGCGCCACATCGACGCCGAGATCCTCGGGCGTGTACTGGTCGACGGGTTTCTTCTTCGCCTTCATGATGTTCGGCAGCGAGGCGTAACGCGGCTCGTTGAGACGCAGGTCCACCGTCAACACGGCCGGCATTTTCAGCGACACGTTTTCCAGACCGCCGTCGACCTCACGCATGACATCGGCCTTGCCGTCGCCGAGCTCCAGTCTGGATACGAAAGTACCCTGCGACCAGCCGAGCAACGCCGCAAGCATCTGCCCGGTCTGATTGGCGTCGTCGTCGATGGCCTGCTTGCCGACAATGACGAGCTGCGGCTGCTCCTTCTCCACCAACGCCCTGAATATTTTCGCGACCGCCAACGGCTCGGTAAGCACATCGGTCTGCACATGAATGCCGCGGTCGGCGCCCATGGCCAACGCCGTGCGAATAGTTTCCTGCGCCTTGGCGGGCCCAACCGAAACGGCGATGATCTCTTCGGCCGTGCCGGCCTCCTTCATGCGAATGGCCTGCTCCACCGCGATTTCGTCGAAGGGATTCATCGACATCTTGACGTTGTCCGTCTCGACGCCGGAGCCATCGGATTTAACGCGGATGTTGACGTTGTAGTCGATCACGCGCTTGACGCCGACGAGTACTTTCATAGGTGCTCCTGTGTGCTATGCAAAACCGAATCCCTCCACCCCTTGGCATTCCCTTCACGAGGGTGGGCAAGCCTTCCCCCTTTCCCAAAGACGACCGAGGGGGATTCACGACCTCAAACTAACATTATCCGGATCATAGGGCGATTCCGGAATCACCGTCGCGGTCTTGCGCTCGCCAAGCACTTCGATCTCGAGCCGCGTTCCCACCGCAGCGGCCTGCGGCTTGACATAGGCCAGCGCCAGACTCTTGCCGACGTGGTGACCGTAGGATCCCGCCGTGGCGCGGCCGATCATAGCGCCGTTCTGGTACACGGGCTCGTTGCCGCGTGCATCCACGTCGCCGTCGACCTCGACTTCGAGCGTCACGAAGCGCTGCGGGATACCCTCTTTCTGTTGCGCGATCAGCGCTTCGCGGCCGATGAACTCGCCCTTGTCGAGCTTCACGAACCGGTCCAGACCCGCCTCGAAAATCGAGTATTCCGTGGTCAGGTCCTGAGCCCACATACGGTAGGACTTTTCGATGCGCAGCGCGTCCATCGCGCGCATGCCGACCATGGCGAGATCAAATTCTTTACCGGCCTCGACCAACGCGTCGAAGATGTGATTCTGATACTGAATGGGATGATGCAACTCCCAGCCGAGATCGCCCACGAAATTCACGCGCAGGGCGCGCACGTCGTCCGACAGGCCGATACAGATGGTCTGCGCGGTCAGCCACGGGAAGGCGTTACCGGACAGATCGGCGTCGGTAACTCTAGCCAGCACCTCGCGCGAACGCGGTCCGGCCAACACCAGCACGCCGCGGTTGGCAGTCACATTCTCCAGCCGCACGCTGCCATCACCAGGCATGGCCTTATGCAGATAGTCGTAGTCGAAACGTTCGGCCGCGCCGGAGCTGACGAGATAGAAGTGATCCGGCCCGAGGCGCGTGATCGTAAACTCGCTGCGCACGCCACCCGTGCGGGTGAGCACGTGACACAGGTTCATGCGCCCGACTGTACCCGGAATGCGGTTGGCGACGAGCTTATCCAGAAACGCCCCGGCGCGCGGTCCGGACACTTCGAACTTGGAAAAGCTCGTAATGTCGATCAGACCCACACGTTCACGCACCGCGCGGCACTCACTGCCGACATGTTCGAAATAGTTGGTGCGGCGAAAACTCCATCTGTCCTTGCGTTCAACGCCAGGCGGTGCGAACCAGTTTGGCCGCTCCCAGCCGTAACGTTGACCCCACACGGCGCCGGCCGCGTCGAGCTTGTCGTGGCAGGGACTGGTCTTGGCCGGGCGGCCGGCGGGGCGTTCTTCGTCCGGATAGTGCACGGTGAAGACGTTGGCGTAAGCCTCTTCGTTCTTTTCGACGGTATAGGACCTGGTCGTGTAGGCGCCGAAACGGCGCGGATCGATCGCGAGCATGTCGATGGGCGGCTCACCCTCGGTAATCCACTCGGTGAGAAAATAGCCCGCGCCACCCGCGGCAGTCACGCCGAAACTGTGACCTTCACTCAACCAGAAATTTCTCAGCGTCCAGGCCGGGCCTACGAGCGGGCTGCCGTCGGGCGTGTAGGCAATCGGGCCGTTAATGATGTCCTTGATGCCGGCGGACTCGAACGACGGCACGCGGTCGATGGCGGCCTCGACGTGTGGCATGAGGCGGTCGAGATCGCCGGGGAAAAGGTCCTGACCGAACGTCGAGGGCACGCCGTCGGCAAACACCGCGGGGGCGCCTTTCTCGTAGGGCCCGAGGATGTAGCCCATGCGCTCCTCGCGCAGATAATAGGAAGCGTCGGACTCGCGCAAGACCGCCAGCTCCCTGCCGCCGCCCTCGCGATACTCCTTCAGCTCCGGCACCACGTCGGTGACGATGTACTGATGCTGCACCGGAATCGACGGCACCTCGATTCCGACCATGCGCCCGGTCTGACGCGCATAGTTACCGGTGGCGCTGACCACATGCTCGCAGGTGATGTCGCCCTTGCTGGTTCTTATCAACCACTCACCGTTCGGTTGTTGCGCGATGCCGGTGACTTCAGTCTGCTGATAGATCTCGGCGCCACGGTTGCGCGCGCCTTTGCCCAGCGCCTGCGTAAGATCCGCGGGCGCGATATGACCGTCGTCCGGATGATAGAGCGCGCCAATCAGACCCTCGATGTTACACAGCGGCCACAACTCCTTGATCTCCGCGGGCGTGATCATCTCGAAAGGCACGCCGATGGTGTTGGCCGTGCCGCAGTACTTGTGATACTCGTCCATGCGGTCTTTGGTGCAGGCGAGGCGCAGGTTACCGGTGACGTGAAACCCCACGTCCTGGCCGGTTTCCTCTTCGAGCATCTTGTAGAGATCGACGGAATACTTGTGGAGCTGGCCGACCGCGTAGCTCATGTTGAACAGCGGCAAAAGCCCGGCGGCGTGCCACGTGGAGCCCGCGGTCAATTCCGTGCGCTCGACCAGCACGACGTCCGTCCAGCCTTTTTTGGCAAGGTGGTACAGCATGCTGACGCCGACGACGCCGCCGCCAATCACGACCACCCGCGCATGTGACTTCATGGTCCTGCTCTCCTTAAAGGCTGCCGCCACCGGCTAGCCCGCATTTTTCACCAGGATTTGGAATTTTGGGGCAAGCAGGCTGCGCATGTTGGACGCCCGGCCGCCGGAGCATAGCCGGCCCTATGGTCCAAGGCCGCGCGTCCAAGATGCGCTGCCTGCTTGTTCCAAAAACCA
>JBPCXK010000155.1:0-2521 GCA_051008635.1 Gammaproteobacteria bacterium | reverse complement strand
CTTCAGAGTGGGTAATACAATGACAGCAATGACGACGGCTAACATCCACTTGATGACGATGAGCTGTTTTTCCAGCCGGTGAATATCCTCCTTGGTCGCGATCCTCAATGCATCGATATCATCCTTGGTCGCAACTCTCAACGCGTCGATATCACTCTTGGAGGCAACTCTCAACGCTTCGATGTCGCCCTTGGAGGCAACTCTCAACGCTTCGATGTCACTCTTGGAGGCTTTCTCCTTGAGCTGGATTTCGAGACGTTGAATGTCTTGCTTGGTGGCGATGTGCTCGGCGCTGATGGCTACCGCGGCAGCCTTGGCCTGGGGCTCGGAGACGCCGATCTCGCGCAGCGCTTCATAGACTTCTGAAATCATGGTGGCCATAAACCGGGATTATACAGACCGGCAGCCGCGCCTGTGAATCGCATGATTGCGTCGCGCGGCCGTGCTCGCGACTAGTTCAAAAACAACATCACCAACGCCACCACCCCCAGGCTACATACAATAGCCGCCACCGTGCGCCAGTTCGCGGCCCGAATTTCATCACGAATGGTAACGAGTTCCTGGCGGTTGCGCTCAGCGCTGGCTTCCATCGATTCGGCCTGCCGGATTGCCGAGTAAACCATGTCCGGCAGCTCGGGGAGGCGCTTGACCAACTTCGGCAGGTTCTCGTTGACGCCGCGAATGAGCGCGCCAACGCCGACCTGATTGCGCATCCAGCTGTCCAGGAACGGCTTCGCCGTTTCCCACAGGTTCAGTTCCGGATCGAGCTGTCGGCCAAGACCTTCAATGTTGAGTAAGGTCTTTTGCAGCAGCACGAGTTGCGGCTGGATTTCCATGTTGAAGCGCCGCGCGGTCTGAAACAGACGCAGCAGCAAGTTGCCAAAGGAAATCTCGGCCAGCGGTTTCTGGAAGATGGGCTCGCACACCGTGCGGATGGCGGATTCGAACTCGTCGACGCGTGTGCCCGCCGGCACCCAGCCGGATTCGATATGCAGCTCGGAAACGCGGCGGTAGTCGCGATCGAAAAAGGCAACGAAGTTTTCGGCCAGATAGCGCTGATCCGACGGCGACAGCGTGCCCATGATGCCGAAGTCGACGGCGAGGTATTGCGGATCCTGCGGGTGCTCGTAAGAAACGAAGATGTTGCCGGGGTGCATGTCCGCATGGAAGAAATTATGCACGAAGACCTGGGTAAAAAAAATCCGCACGCCCCGAGAGGACAGGCGTTTCATGTCTACGCCCTGGCGCCGCAACTGCGCGATGTTGCTGATCGGAATACCGTGAATGCGCTCCATGACCATGACGTTCTTGCGGTTGTAGTGCCAGAACGTGTCCGGCACGTACAGCTCGGATGAGTCCTCGAAGTTGCGCCGCAACTGGCTGGCGTTGGCCGCTTCGCGCATCAGGTCGAGCTCATCGAGAATGATTTTTTCATACTCCCCGACCACCGCAACCGGGCGCAGCCGCCGACCGTCGGCCCAATAGTGCTCCGCGAGGCGCGCAATCACAAACAATATCCCGAGATCGCGGCGGATGACGCGCTCGATGCCGGGCCGCAAGACCTTGACGACGACCTCCGCGCCGTCGTGTAGAGTCGCCTCGTGCACCTGCGCGACCGACGCCGAGGCCAGCGGTTGCTCGTCGAAGCGGGCAAATGTCTTGTCGACCGGTTCGCCGAGCGCCCTCTCGATTTCCTTGCGCGCACTCTCGCCGGGAAACGGTGGCACCGCATCCTGCAATTTCGCCAGCTCTTCGGCAATGTCGTCCGGCAACAGGTCGCGGCGCGTGGACAGCATTTGGCCGAACTTGATGAAGATCGGCCCGAGGTCTTCCAGCGCGCGGCGGATGCGCACGCCATTGGAAATGTCTTTGTTGCGGATCCAGTGGACGGGCCAGAGATAAAGCAAAAAACGAAACGGCCGGAACAGATGAATCGCGAACACCACTTCGTCGAGCCCGTGGCGCACGAGCACGATGTTGATGTTGATCAGCCGCAGGATCTGGCTCGGCCGCAGCATGGGCTATTTCGCTGGTGGGATCTTCTTCTTTGCCAGCCGTTCGACTCGGGCGGCGAGGCGCTCTACATCATCGCGCAACGTAGCGACGTCGCTCATGAACAACTCGACTTCCTCGCGGGTGGGGAGCAAACGTGACTCTTCCTGGAGGTACTCCGATGTATTCATCATCGTGGAGTCCCCAGCGCGCGCCGCCCACGCCTTGAAGCCCCGCACGAAATTGCCGATCTGGTGGGCGGCGATATCGCCGAGGCCCTTGGAGAGGAGGTCCTCCCAGTCGATCTCCACCGCCGCGAGCGTTTGCCGAAACGTCTGCGCGACTTCTGTGTCGCCTTCGACTTCGATGCCTTCGGGTATGGTATCGCCGCCGCGACCCAGCTCTGCGAGCGCGATTGGTGTGGCCTTGATCCGCGTATCCGGCGTTCCTTCGTAGCGCGCCAAAACGGTGACCCTGTCCTGCAGCGGGCAGATATAAAGCCTTCCCAGCCCGGTAAGGTCCAGCTCGA
>JBPCXK010000154.1:0-3935 GCA_051008635.1 Gammaproteobacteria bacterium | reverse complement strand
GAAACCAACATGGCCGAAATCAAATACGTCGCGTATCAGATCATCCCGACCAACAAAACGGATGAAGACGGCAAGCCAATTGCCTACTGGAACCGCATCGGCGCCGCATTTCGCAACAAGGATGATTCGCTTAACGTCCCCCTCGACGGCCGCATCCACCTGCGCGAGCCGAAGGCGAAGACCAACGACGTCGCACCACTCGCCGAAGAAGATTTCAACGATGGCATTCCTTTCTGACGATCAGGCCAAGCCCCCCACCCGGGGGGCTTGGCCACTGCGACAATCGTCACAGCAACCCGCCCTCGGAAAATGATGTCGTGTCGTCCCCAACGATGACGTGATCGAGCACCCGAATGTCGAGCAGACCGAGCGCCTCCTGTAAGCGCTTTGTGATCTGGCGATCGCCCCGACTCGGCTCGGTGGCACCAGACGGGTGATTATGCGCGAAAATGACAGCAGTAGCGTTGCACTGCAATGCGCGCTTGACCACCTCACGCGGATAAACTGACGCGCTATCGATAGTGCCATAGAAGAGCTCATCAAATGCCAGCACTCGATAACGGTTGTCCAGCCACACCGCAGCGAACAGGTGAGCAAGCTGAAAATCTTGCCGGACGACGCGTCCGCCTCCGACAAACTGGAGCCACGGGCGATGCGCGGAGCAAACAGCTCAGGGCCAACCTGGCGGCGAGCAACGCCGGGCTGCCGGAACCGTTCGGTCCGGGAGATTTGATAGAGTTGGAGTGACAGTCGGTCCCTTTTGAAGTGATCCCCTTCCCTTTTATGACCGGTTGAGTGCGGAAGTTGGGCTACGACCCCTCGCCCATACGAATATCGATTTCTGACAAATCCTCTCCTTCGAGAGGAGCCGCTGCTCGAGGAACGCCTGCGCCATCGAAGAACAACTCGATCTCTTGCTCGCGGCGTATCTTCAATCCACGCAACACTCTGCCGCCGGCCTTGACCCAGCGACGGAACTGAAAAGCGACCTCGTCGTTCTTTCCGGCATTCACTTTTCTGCGCAGCGTGGAGCGTCTGTAATTGCCTCCGCCAACGTTGTAGACGAAGTCGCACAGTGCCGCGTATTGCCCATCGGTGAGTTCCACGTTCGTTAACTTCATTACTGCTCGTTCCGCCTTTTCCATGTCTGTTCGCAAGATTTCCGTGCCTCTAGCCCTGGATACTCCATTCCTGAACTCTTTGGGCTCGGTGCCATCACAGGAAGCTAACTTGATCAGATGACCATAGGCGATCGTGCAGTAACCGGCGGCGTCGTTATAGAGTCGGCTGACGAATCCTTCTGACACCTTGGTGAGCTCGATTCCCTTGTCATAGACCTTCCGCACCTCTACACCTTCAGGAAGAACCGTCCGCTCGTCCGGTTCGAGGAAAATACCCGCCGTCACAGTATCCTTCGTCGGATAATCGGCCTGTTGGACTGTGGTGGCGCAAGCTGCTATGAGGCCAGCGCACACCACGAAGGTTACTGGTGCGACGATCCCGCGGTGCGATTTCATAAGACGTGCTCCGTATGGGAGAATTCTGTTTGCCGTCATCTTCGACTTAATCAGGCCATTGTCATGACAACATGTCAGCTGCTGATTTTCGCAGGAGCGGCTTCAGCCGTGAATCAGAACAAGCGCTTTTATATTCACGGCTGAAGCCCAATGGTACTTACTTAACGTAATTCGTATGACGGATTAGCCGCGAAGCGGCGTAGTTCGCCGGTTTTTTGCTTGGCATTTTGGTGGACTGCGCTAACGCTAATCCACCCTACGGCATTACCGTGAGACAACACAAAATTCGCTTCAGACGGGCGCGCCTTTCAGCTTTAGCCCATATGTCTTGCCGGTTCCGTCTTTCCAGTAAAAGACGAGCTGATCGCCTGCCGGGCCGCTGATGATCAGTGAATTGTTGAGCAAACCGGTCAACACTGCGGAAGCATTATCGGCAGCGGGCTTTTGCATCACGATATAGCCGGCAACATCAAGCGCGCTTTTTGGTTCTTTGGTGCCAATACCGACGTTGCCACCGTGTCCATTGATGAGCAATGGATTATTGTGGGACTGAATCCACGCGTACCTCGTGTGATAGCCCAGTCTCAGGCTGGTTGAGCTGGCGTCCGTCTTACCCAGGACCAGACTGTCGCCGCCGCCCGGCTCCTGATTCTTGTTCAGAATGTGCAGGTTTGCGCCCGCGTTGGCAGCGCCGATGGTGACGGTTTTGCCGGCCTTGTACTGAATACCCTTCTCCCCCGCGGCATTCGGCAAATCGGTCCATGGACTCGCGCTAGCGGCGGCAATGCCGGTGAGCTTCGAGCCATCGCCTTCAAAGCTGGTGGCCTTGACGGCGCCGTTGACTTCCAGGTGCGCGTTTGCGGCAGCGGCACCAATGGTGAGATTACCGGTAATGGCGCCACCCTTGCTGCTGAGCACATTCAGGCCCGTCAAGGCCGAACCGTCGCCTTGAAACCGGGCGGCATTGACAGTGCCGCTAACTGTCAGATTCGCGTCCGCGCCAGCGGCGGCGACGGTGAGATTACCGGTAATGGTGCCGCCCTTGCTGCTGATCGCGTCCACGCCCGTCAAACCCGAGCCGTCGCCCACAAACTTCGTGGCCTTGACCGTGCCGTTGACCTCCAGCTTCGCGTTCGGCGCCGCCGTGCCCGTGCCGATGCCGACGTTGCCATCAGCCTCGATCGTCAAATTCGGGGTATTTCCCTTTCCGTCATCCGAATAAAACACGGTACGGCCCTTATTGGTAACGAAGCGCATCCAGCTCGCCGATACCCGGGAGTAGAGACCCAGATCGCTGGTATTGGAAATGGCGGTTCCACCCCGTTGAATGACCCCATTATTGACGTGAATGCGACCGTTGACATCCAATGTTTGTTCCGGCTGAGTCACACCGATACCGACGTTGCCATCGTCCCTCACATAAAGGTGGGGTTGGCTTGCGTTCCTCACTTCCAGGGCGTATCGATCCCTCCTGTTGTTTCCACCCGTGTTAATGTGCATGCCGTAACCGCCGGCATGACTCAGGTAAACGTTGGTGCGACCGTGTTGAAAACGGGCCTGCCAGTCATTTGCCTTTGCAGTCGTCACATGGAGAGGATGCTCCGGCGTCGTGTCGCCGATACCGACGTTGCCGTCTTTGTCCAGCGTCACCTTGGCGGCGTTATTGATCCGAAACTGGAGATCCTTGCCGCTGGCCGCATTCAACAAGGTTGCGCCTGTACCGTCTTGCAGCAGGGCATAATTGCCCGTCGTACCGCTGTCTTTGTGAGCAAAGCCCGCCCAACCGCTATGACCGACATTGCCAATGAAGGCCCGATCGGTCTTGATATCGCCGTTGACCTCCAGCTTCGCCGTCGGCGCCGCAGTGCCCGTGCCGATTCCAAGCGTGCCGTTTGCAATCAGGTTACCGGTGATCGTGCCGCCAGCTACCGTGAGCGAATCCCCGCCCAGACGCACGATTTCACCCATGGCCGTGTTCCAATCCTGGGCCAGGATTACATTGCCCCGCTCTTTGGGTTTGGGACTGAATTTGGTGGCCATAGTCGTTCTCCTTGCAAAGTTAACGGGTTAGCCTGGATGGCGCCCAGGGAGATAACATTTGTCTCTGACAATGAACGGCTCAAATCAGGTCGCCGGATTCGAGTCGGGCTTGGTTACTCTCGATCCACGGTCCTGCGTGGGAATGCATAGCAGACGATAATGCAATACACCTATATCGGTTTTCCTGCGCGAATACTCTTGCCGAGGGATTAATCTACCGCGGCGTGGGTTCCCTGGGGAGGTCCATCGGAACCAGGAACGTCGTTGGTGCATAGAATGCACCCTACGAACTCTCGATCGCGAATTAGTCAGGCGGCCGATTCGACCTGTCCCACGGCATCCGTTTCGACCTCTACCGGCTTATTCGCAGCAGGCTCC
>JBPCXK010000153.1:0-2642 GCA_051008635.1 Gammaproteobacteria bacterium | reverse complement strand
GCCTTGCAGTCAGGACAGCGCTACCGAACGAGTGATAAAGCAAGCCGGCTATCTGCAATAGCCTCCTGCTCGAGGATCGCGTATTCGCCCGGCGGTCTCAATGGCCGCCGGTTTTACCCCGCTCCGTGCGCCAACCGCCAAGGAGAAGCGACGCTATGAGTACCGTAGCAGCGAGTCCCTCCACCCCGGCGACGGCGAAGACACGTCGCCGTCGCAACGTCAACACGCTACCGCTGATCGCGCCGTCCGTCGCGGTGCTGCTCGCTTGGATGATCATACCGCTCGCGATGACCGTGTGGTTTTCGTTTCAGCGCTACAACCTGATCACGCCAACCATCAGCGGCTTTGCCGGTGTTGAGAACTACGAGTACCTGCTCACCGATCCGGCGCTGTGGACGGCGATGCTCAACACCCTGCTGCTGGTCGGCTGGGTGCTCGCCATCACGGTCGTGTTGGGCACGCTGTTGGCGGTGCTGTTTGATCAGAATTTTTACGGTCGCGGCGTCGCCCGGCTATTCGCGATTGCGCCGTTTTTTGTCATGCCGACGGTCAGCGCGCTGATCTGGAAGAACATGCTCATGCACCCGGTCAACGGCCTGTTCGCGGCGCTGACCGGCGCGGTCGGTGCCAATCCGATCGACTGGTTTGCCAACCTGCCGCTGACCTCCATCATCATTATCGTCTCCTGGCAGTGGCTGCCGTTCGCGCTGCTGATTCTGCTCACCGCGATTCAGTCGTTGGATAACGAACAAAAAGAGGCCGCCCGCATGGACGGCGCAGGCCCCTTGTCCATGTTCTGGTTCATCATTTTGCCCCACCTCGGCCGCGCCATCAGCGTGGTCATCATGATCGAGACGATCTTCTTTTTGACGATTTTCGCCGAGATTTTTGTCACCACGTCCGGCGGACCGGGTTTGGCCAGCACCAACCTCGCCTTCCTGATCTACATCCGCGCGCTGCTCGAGTTCGACGTCGGCGGTGCCTCGGCCGGCGGCGTGATTGCCATCATCCTGGCCAACATTGTGGCGATCTTTCTGGTGCGTTCTATCGCCCGCAACCTGGACGCCTGAGGAGGTTATCGTGACACAAGATACCCGCAGCCGCCTGGCCATGACGTTTCTTGGTTGGTTTGTCGCGTTGTTGATTTTCTTCCCGATTTTCTGGATGTTTTTGACCAGCTTCAAAACCGAAATCGAGGCGGTATCGACCCCGCCGTCGTTGTTCTTCGAGCCCACGATGGAGAACTACACGGCGGTGCAAGAGCGCGCCGATTACTTCAAGTTCGCGCTGAACAGCGTCATCGTCTCCGTCGGCTCTACCGTGCTGGCGCTAGCATTGGCAATACCGGCGGCCTACGCGATGGCTTTTTTTCCGACCGAGCGTACCCGCGGCACGCTGTTGTGGATGCTGTCAACCAAGATGCTGCCGCCGGTCGGTGTATTGGTACCGATGTATCTGCTGTTTCGCAATCTCAACTTGCTCGACACCCTCACGGGGCTGGTCATTGTCTATGCGCTGGTCAACCTACCGATTGTGGTTTGGATGCTGTATACGTTTTTCAAAGAAGTGCCCAAAGAGATCCTCGAGGCCGGCCGCATGGACGGCGCTAAGCCTAAACAGGAGCTGGCCCATCTGCTGATGCCGCTGTCGCTGCCGGGGATCGCCTCGACGGCGCTGCTCGCCATCATCCTGGCCTGGAACGAGGCGTTTTGGAGCCTCAACCTGACGACCAGTAACGCGGCGCCGTTAACCGCCTATATCGCGTCGTTCTCCAGCCCCGAAGGCCTGTTCTGGGCGAAACTCTCGGCCGCCTCGACGATGGCGATCGCTCCCATTCTGATCTTCGGTTGGATGAGCCAACGCCAACTCGTGCGCGGCCTTACTTTCGGCGCCGTTAAATAATCCCGCCCGGGAGGAGACTCGATTGTGGCTACCGTAACCCTGCAAAAGATGTTCAAAAGCTTTGACGATGTCGAAGTGATCAAAGGCGTCGATCTCGACATCAACGACCGTGAATTCGTCGTGTTTGTAGGCCCCAGCGGCTGTGGTAAATCGACGCTGCTACGGATGATCGCGGGTCTCGAGGAGATCACCGCCGGTGACTTGATCATTGACGGCGAGAAAGCCAACGATGTGCCGCCCGCTGAGCGCGGTTTGGCGATGGTGTTCCAGTCTTACGCGCTCTACCCGCATATGACCGTGGCCGATAACATGGGGTTCAGCCTGCGCCTGGCCGGCACGCCTAAGCCGGAGCGTGCCGAAAAGGTGCGCGAAGCCGCCCGCATACTGCAACTCGAGCCGCTGCTGGACCGCAAACCGAAAGCACTTTCCGGCGGTCAGCGCCAGCGCGTCGCGATCGGCCGCGCCATCGTGCGCAACCCCAAGGTGTTCTTGTTCGACGAGCCGTTGTCAAACCTCGACGCCGCTCTCAGGGGGCAAATGCGTATCGAGCTTGCTCGCCTGCACGATGCGTTGGACGCGACGATGATCTACGTGACCCACGATCAGATTGAAGCGATGACGATGGCCGATAAAATCGTGGTGCTACGCAGCGGCCTCATCGAGCAGGTGGGTTCTCCGCTCGAGCTCTATCATCACCCGAACAATCTCTTCGTCGCCGGCTTTATCGGCTCGCCGAAGAT
>JBPCXK010000152.1:0-3635 GCA_051008635.1 Gammaproteobacteria bacterium | reverse complement strand
CATCAAGACCGAAGTTGAAATCCCGTCTCTGGCCGTCACCATCATCCTCGACAAGTCCTCGAGTATGTCGCAGCAAGAAAAGCTGGACATCGCCAAAGATGCGGCGTTTTCGGCCATCCAGGTTCTCAAGCCGCTCGATACGCTCGGCGTGCTCGCGTTTTCGGACGAGCCGGAATGGAGCGTGCCACCACGAGAAGTGGGTGATCGGCGCGCAATCGTCGATCGATTGCGATCGGTGGGCACCGGTGGTAGCACGGCTTTGTTGGCCGCACTCGAGGAAGCGCATCGGGTAATGGCAATGCAAACAGCGCGCGTCAAACATCTGATTCTCCTGTCCGACGGTCTGAGCGACACGGAAGATGATTTCCACTCGCTTGTTAACGAGATCACCGCTGACAGCATCACGGTATCCGCGGTTGCCTTTGGCGATGATGCCGACCAGACACTCATGGAGAGCATCGCGGGTTGGGGAGGAGGGCGTTACTACTACACGAAGGATCCGGGCAATGTCCCACGCATCTTCACCAGCGAAACCCTGGTCATCGCCCGTAACCTCTTCGTCGAAGAGGAAGTCCGTCCACAACTGTCCTATCCCGGCGAAATGTTGAAGGGCTTCGATCCGAACGGATTTCCGATGTTGTCGGGCTATCAGCGGGTCTTCGCAAAGCCGGCAGCCCAGGTACTGCTGAGTGCAAGTGAAGAGGATCCCCTTTTGGTCAGCTGGCGTTATGGTCTCGGCAGGTCGGTCGCATTCTCATCAGATCTGGCGGGCCGGTGGGGTCAACAATGGGTCGACTGGCGCGATTTTGGCCGCTTCCTTGCGCAGGCGGCGAGATGGACTATGCGCAGACGGGGCACTGAGCGGTTGCTGCCATATTTTCGCTGGTCGGGCCAGCAGGCGGAAATCCGGGTAGACGCGTTGGATCGCGATGACAGATTTATCAATGGGCTCGAGTTCGAAGGCAGCGTTGCCGATCCGACGCGCTCGACCAGTCATTTTTCCCTGGAACAGATCTCACCTGGGCGATATCGGGGCGAGTTTGCCGTACCGCGCGCCGGTCGCTACTACATCAATCTAAGCGGTCGCGCCGGAGACTTGAGAGTTGGACCGACGACCTTTGGATTGGCCGTGCCTTATTCCGCGGAGTACCTGAGCCTTGGCGTGAACCGGGACATCCTGGCAGATGTCGCTGATGCGGCCGGCGGCCGGCTGTTACCGCTTGGCAACGCATCCATCCCGATGGTAATGGCAAGCGACGCGGATACACCTGCCCACCGGGGGCGAGTCTGGTGGCCCGTGCTCCTTGCCGCTCTGATCCTGCTGGTACTCGAGATAGCGGTGCGTAAGCTCGTGGTGCCTGAATCCTGGCAGCTTCGCTGGCAACGTCTGCGACAACGATTCAGCGACGCCAGTGATTCAAAGCCCGGCGATCAAGAGCTGGTGGCCGACATCACACGGGCACGCGATGCGCACCTCAACGCGCTGCAAACGCAAGTCCGCGACCATCCTGATGATCCTGCTGCCAGAACCCGGTTGTACATCGTCAGCGGGCGGAAAGAAACGCGGTCCACATGAGCGTTTGTTAGTGGTTAGAATGCAGCAGCAAACCGGCTCGCGCCGAACTGGAGGATGATATGGCTCCGAGGTCTCCCAAGACGACGTTAACGTTCTCGCAGGGTGTCGACAAGATGGTTGACCGCGCTCTCGCGCAAATGGAACTCCCTCCCGGAGTCCCGGAATCCGTAAAGTCAGGACACTCGGTGCTCCAGGTGCGCTTTCCGGTCCGCCTCGACAGCGGCGACTACCGCGTGTTCACGGGGTGGCGCGCCGTGCACAGTGATCACCGCTTGCCCGTCAAGGGCGGCATCCGCTATGCCTCTTTTGTCGACCAGGACGAGGTCGAGGCGCTTGCGGCCTTGATGACTTACAAATGCGCGATCGTCGACGTGCCCTTCGGGGGTTCCAAGGGCGGGCTGATCATAAGCCCGCGCAAGCACTCGGAGGGCGAGCTCGAGCGGGTGACCCGCCGCTTCGCTACCGAGCTGGTCGAGCGAGGTTACATGGGGCCGGGCATTAACGTACCGGCGCCGGACATGGGTACGGGTGCGCGCGAGATGGCCTGGATCGCCGACGTCTACCGCAATCTCTATCCGCAGGAGATCAACAATCTGGCCTGCGTGACCGGAAAACCCGTAACCAGCGGCGGTATCCGCGGTCGTGTGGAAGCGACCGGGCGTGGCGTGCAATACGCTATTCGTGAATTCTTTCGCCACCCGGCAGACGTGAAGCGAACGGGCATGAAAGAGGGGTTGGCCGGTAAACGGATCGCGATCCAGGGGCTCGGCAACGTGGGGTACCACGCTGGGAAGTTTTTGTCGGAAGAGGATGAGGCGCTCATTACCACCGTTATCGAACGCGACGGCGCGGTTCACGACAAGAAAGGGCTCGACATCGAAAAACTCGGCAAGTGGGTCAGGGCGAATGGCGGAGTAAAGGGTTTCGCGGGCGCAAAGTTCCAGGCCAATGGGCGCGCTGCCCTGGAGTCGGAGTGCGACATCCTGATTCCCGCTGCGCTGGAGAAGCAGATCGATGCGGATAACGCCGAACGAATTCGGGCCAGGATGGTGGTCGAGGCGGCTAACGGCCCGGTAAGCTTCGAAGGTGACGCCGTCCTCAAAAAGCGCAAAATCGTGGTTCTTCCCGACTGCTACGTCAACGCCGGCGGCGTAGTGGTGTCGTACTTCGAGTGGATCAAGAACCTTTCACACATCCGGTTCGGGCGTATGGATCGCCGCCTGGACGAGATGCGCGGTGAGCGCATCGTGCAAGCACTGGAGACGGTGACGGGGAATAAGCTCAGCGAGCAGATCAAGCGTGACCTGATCACCGGCGCAGACGAGCTCGCGCTGGTGCGCTCCGGCCTCGATGACACCATGCGCCTTGCCTACCGCGAAATAACCGAAGTCGTGCGTACTCACAAAAAGATCAGCGACTATCGCACAGCCGCCTACTACGTCGCGGTCCGCAAGATTGTCCATAGCAAGATGGAAATGGGGATGTGAGTCACGGGCGGGGTCCCGGCAGCGGAGCGCATCGACGTGGACTGTCATCCCGAGCGCAGCTGACACTGCCGTCCGCAGCAGGTTGCCGAAGAGACGAAAAACGAAAGTCGGGTGGGAAAGCTCCCACCCGATCAAGCGATTGGCTTATTGACCCATCCAAGCGGTAAAGCGCTCCGCTATTGCGTCGCCGTTGTCCGCCCACCAGTATGGATTGGCGACCACGCCCATCTTCATCCGTTCCTCTGTGTTGGGCATGTGCGGCAGGATGTTCTGGCCGTTGTGGAAGAACGGCTCGTTTTTGGCGATGATCTCGAGCCCTGACTTCCTCATCGGACCGTAGTTGATCCACTTGGCCTGGCCCGCTTGCTGCTCGGGCGCGGTGGCGAACTTCATGAACTCGAGCGCCTCTTTTTTGTTCTTCGTGCCCTTGACCATCACCATGTACTCCTGCTCCAGCACCTGGCCATCCCACATGATCTCGAACGGCTCGTTCTCGGTCAGGATCGCCGCGCCGCTGCGCCCGTTGTAGGCAACAGACATCACCACCTCACCACTCTTCACCAGCTCCAGCG
>JBPCXK010000151.1:0-2804 GCA_051008635.1 Gammaproteobacteria bacterium | reverse complement strand
CAGCTGCCCCGCCTACTGAGATATGCGGGCTGGTAACGCCTGACCTGAACCCGCCTGTCGGCATCGCGGGTGATATCGCCGTGGTGAATGCCGAACGCCCCTGCGCGGCGATCCACAAAGTACCTCTCCAAAGTTTCGTGAATCGTCGGAAAAGCGAGTTCCGCCCAGGGGATTTCGCTCTCGTCGAACAAGCGCACTTCCAGTGATTCCTCGCCCACGCCGGCCGCGCCGTCGCGCAGGACGCCGCGAAACATTACATACATTTGGTTGATTTGCGGGAGACTGTAGAGGGCGAACAGGGCCAGATCGAGCATATGCGCCCGGGCTTCTTCCCGGGCCTCGCGTGCTGCAGCCGCCATCGCGGTCTCGCCGTTCTCCATGAAGCCGGCGGGCAGGGTCCACAGCCCGTAACGCGGCTCAATCGCGCGCCGACACATGAGAATCCTGTTTCCCCAAGCCGGCACGCAACCCGCCACGACTTTGGGGTTCTGGTAGTGAACCGCATCACAGGCGGTGCAGACGTAGCGCGCCAGATTGTCCCCTGGCGGGATTCGCAGGGAAACCGGGGCGCCACAGGTGGTGCAAAAGTTCATGGTCCGTAGCAAAAAACGCGTATAGCGTGATCGTGGTGGCCTTGCCGCCTGTTTTGGCAGTCCGAGTCGGCCTATACTAACCCGCATATCTCACCACGATGACGGCGCCGGCTTGATCTTTGAATTCACAACGAATTTTCTTCTTCTCGGAAATACACTTCGTATTCCTCGTTTCAGAAAATGCCTTGTGAATTCAAATCTCCGCGCGATCATCTCGCCCCGTGGTGAGATATGCGGGCTAACCCGTTGTATCGATACTGAAACTAGTGTAAAGCTAAGTTACACTCCGAGCAGGGACGCCGCCACGCCTGTCGCAAGACTCAGGAACACCGTCACATAACCCTGGATGCGCTGACGACGGCCCGGCCCGCTGAACGATTTTTCCCATGATCGCAACACGAACACGCAGCCACCCAAGATACCCGAGACGGTGTCGCAGCTGGTGGTTGGGTGGCGCGATTTTCATGCTGAGCGCGCAGGCGCTGGGGCTGGGCCTGGGGGAGGCGCAGGTCGATTCCGCGCTCGGTCAACCGCTCGAAGCCCGCATACCCATCGTTAAGACTGCAGCCGAGCGGCTCAGTCCCGACAGTGTCGTTATCAGGCTCGCCTCCGCCAGCGAACATGCGCGCGCCGGGCTCACTTACCCGGCGTCACTGGCGGACGCGTTTGTTGAGCTGAAGCGCCCGACGAACGCCCGGCCCTATGTTTCGCTGACCACCACCGACGGCGTGGTGGAACCGCTGCTGACTCTGCTGATCGAGTTCACCTGGCCGGGTGGCCAGATCTTCGAGGAGGTGGTGTTGTTGCTCGACCCGCCTGTGGTCAGGCAGGCCGAGGCCGCAACGCCACAACCGGCGCAGCCCCGCGCGGACAAGCGCGAAGCGATCCGCGCAGCCTACGACAGCACAAACCGGGTTTACGGGCCGGTGGCCGCAGGTCAGACCTTGTCGGAGATCGCGCAGGCCTTACGCCCGCGGGGCGTGCCGCTCGATCTGCACATGCAGGCAATCTTCGAAAGCAATCCCCAGGCCTTCGGGGACAGTATGAACCTGCTGCACAAGGGCGCGATGTTGGGTATCCCCGAGCCAGCCGGACCGGACGATACGGCGGAGCCTGCTACCACCGGCGCCGCACCCTCTGTGGTGGAGACACCACCGGAGTCGACCGCCGAGGTCACACCCGTCGAAGAGCAAGCGCCAAGTCAAGAATCCACCGCTTCTGGGGGTAGATTGTACGTACTCGGCGATGACGAACAGTCGGCTGTTACCACAGGCGAGCCCGAATCACCGGAAATCGCCTTGCCGACCGTGGCGAACGACGAGCTCGAGCAGGAAATCGCGGTACTCCAGAATCGTTTGCGAAACGCCGAGATGGAGCTGGAGGAGGAACGCCTGAAGAGCGAGCAGATCCAGTCGCTCGTCGCCAGGATGCGTGACGAGCTTACCGATACGCGCATCAGGCTGGAGCAGGCCATCGTCGACTATCAGCGCCTGGCGGAGGAGCAATCGAAGGGCCCCGCAGCACCCGTAGAGGTGGCGGACACCGAGACCGAGCCGATGACGGCGGCCGATTGGCTCGAGGCGTTGCCGACCTGGTTGGTGTGGGGCGCGGGCCTGTTCGGATTCGGTCTGCTGGGCGGCTTGCTGATAATTCTGATGCTGCGGCGGCGCGAGGACAGGTACTGGGAGCAACGCCGGCAGATGCCGGTAAGCGACGAGGCTCGGCATCCCGGCGACGGGCCAGACACGACCCAGGCGGAAATCGAACCCTTGACCGAGTCCGAAATTGCTCCGGACTATGCGACCGAACAAGGCGGCGCAGACGAGCCTCCCGAGCTCGGGCAACAAGACGACGACACCCGGGCGGGGGCGCCGCCCGTAACGGCATCGATCGACGACGACTTGCATACGAAGTACGAGAAAGTATCCAGCATGGCGGTGGCGGGCGCGGGCGAAAAACAGATCGTCGAATATCTCACGACCGGCCAATACAATCTCGCCGATACCGAGGTGCATCACGAAATTATCGGCGCCGAGGGCAACGACGAAGGCAAACTTCTGCTGTTGACCTTCTACAAGGCGATCGGCAGGCACGATGAACTCAAGCAACTCGCGCAGGCTATTCTCGATCGTTGTCCGGATCCGGATGATCCGACGCGCAAAGAGGTGCTGGCGATTTGCCACAATGTGGTGAAGCTGGAAGGCAGTGACC
>JBPCXK010000150.1:0-3117 GCA_051008635.1 Gammaproteobacteria bacterium | reverse complement strand
GGTAAACATCTCGTAGTCGCAGTGCGTCCCCACGCCGATTCCCAGCTCGTCAGATCTGTCCTCCTGCGGCGGATAATAGAGAAGCCGGAGCTGCGTGATCGGTTTGTTCATGCACGTCTCAAAATAGTTTTCGGGCTGGCGCAGCGTTATCGCAAAGGCGCGGGCAAGTATGCTTCCCAGGTTCATGGCCGCTTCGAAATAACCATAGACGCCTTCGCGAAACCCCGGGAGATGCTCCGGCCACACGTTTGGCCCGTACATCATGTTGCCGGCAAGGTAGTCTGGGTCGCTCTCCGGCAGCTCGACGCTGACCTCGAACGCCTCCTGAAAGTCGGGCTTGCCGTCTACGGCCGCCGTGAGCCCGCCGAAAGGAACGAAGCCGCGATGCCGCTGCACGGCTGTGATGTCGTACTTCATCTTGTCCGCGATCGGTAGTGCGAAGAAACGCTGCGTGTGTTCGAGCAACGAGTCGACGACCTGCGCGGATACGCCGTGATGACTGACGTAGAAAAATCCGACATTACGGCAAGCATCGCCGATTTTCGCCGCGACTTCGTGCACGGCGTCGTTGTCCCGGCTGAAGAGCCCTGCGATATCGATCACCGGGATCTCCCTGAACGCCAGGCGTTTGGCGCTGAGGTCTTCCCCGGGTGCGCCTGCGGCGTTGTGGTCGGTCATGGTCGTCGCTCCTCAGCTCATCTCGAAATAGCGCCGCCGCTCCAGATCCGTCACGGTGGTGTTGAATACGCCCATTTCAAAACGCGCGATCTTGAGCAGGTTATCGACATACGCGGGACTCAGCACTTCCCGCGTGGCGGCGCTGCGCTCAGCGACGTCGATGGCCTCGCCCAACGACAGGGGTACGTTTTCTGCGGCGCCATAGGCGTTGCCTTCGCTGACGGGTCGCAGCGCGAGCTTCATTTCAATGCCACGCAGGCCGGAACCGAGGCAAGCGGCGAGCGCGGTGTACGGGTTGAGGTCGGCGCCGCCGACTCGGTTTTCGAGCCGGCACTTGCCTTCGCCGGCGTTAATCACCCGCAGAGCGGTAGTGCGATTGTCGACGCCCCAGGTCAGCGTCGTGCCAGCGAAGCTGTCTTCCTGAAAACGTTTGTAAGAATTGACGAACGGCGCGAGAAACAGGCACGTCTCTCGCAGCGTCTCGAGTTGTCCGGCGGTGTAGTGCGCGAACAGCTTACTCATGCGCTGGGGTTGCGCCTCGTCATAAAACGCGGACTCGCCGCTGCGTGTGTCGATGAGGCTTTGATGAATGTGGCCGGAGCTGCCGGAGTAGCTCTCGTGCCACTTCGCCATAAATGTCACGGAACTGCCGGCCTTGGCCGCGAGCTGTTTGATCGCCGTTTTGAAAAGCACGGTGGTGTCCGCCATGCTCAGCGCGTCGGCCCGATGCAAGTTGATTTCGAACTGCCCTTGTCCCCATTCCGGGATGCAGGCCTCGACCTCGTCGTTGAAGTAATCGCGAATCTGCGCGACCAGCGGCTCGTGGAAGTGGCCTTCGTATATGGAGTAGCAGTGAATGTCCTCGGCGCCGAGCGCAATATCGTTCCATCCGCCCCGGCGGATTTCAGTGATCGGTTTCGGCATAATGAAGAACTCGAGCTCGAGCGCGAACAACTCCTCGAGACCCAGCTTTTCCAGCCGCGCTTGCTGGCGTTTGAGTTCGGTGCGTGGGCAGAGCTCTGACGCAGACCCGTCGCTCCAGCACCAGTCCATTAAAACTATCGCGGCATCGGGCTCCCAGGGCGCAAGACGGAAAGTGTTTAAATCCGGAACGCCCTTGAGATCGGGAATCCCGGTGTCGAAGAGGCCCGGCAGCGGGTCGTCGACGGGCGTCGTCATCATGAAGAACCAGGCGAAGTTGAGACCTTGCTCCAGCGCTGTGAAGAAGTAAGGCACGGTGAGTCGTTTGCCGCGCAACACGCCCGCGGGATCGGTGCCCGCAACGATGACTGTGCGAATGCCGTTGCCTTCGATCAGTTCCTGGATTTGTTTGACGTCCACCCGCATCCTCCAAGCCCGCATATTGCATCAGGATAGCGGGCTTCGGGACATTTGGTTACTCGCTGATACTCGTTTGCCTGTCCGTAATGCTTCACTAAAACCAAATCCCGTGGCGCTCTGGTGCAATATGCGGGCTGCATTCTTGACAATATAGCACCGCCCTGTTTCCATCAACTCGGTTGCGAGGAGCGGCGTCATCGGAGTGTTTCAATGAGTCTTCTTCCCCGCGTTTGCATCATCGGTGCGGGCTCGAGCGGCATCGCTGCCTGCAAGGTCTTTCAGGATCACGCCATACCGTTCGATTGCTTCGAAAAAGGCGAGCGCATCGGCGGCAACTGGGCGTTCAAGAATAACAACGGCCTGTCGTCCGCGTACCGGTCCCTGCACATCAACACGTCGCGCCGGCAGATGGTGTATTCGGACTTTCCGATGCGTGCGGACTTCCCCGACTTCCCGCACCACAGTCAGGTGCTGCAGTACTTCGACGACTATGTTGCGCACTTCGGGCTCAAGGAGCGGATTGCGTTCAACTGCACGGTCGAACGGTGCGAGCTCGGCAGCGACGACATCTGGAAAGTCACATTGGAATCCGGGGAGGTGCGTTTCTACGACGCCCTGTGCGTTGCCAACGGTCACCATTGGGATCCGCGATTGCCCGAACCACCGTTTCCCGGCGATTTCTTGGCTGAGACGTTTCACTCGCATGCTTACATCGATCCCACCGACCCTGTGGATTGTATCGACAAGAACGTGGTGATCATCGGCATGGGCAACAGCGCGCTTGACATCGCCTGCGAGCTTGGTCACAAGGGCAATGCGCGCAACGTCTATCTCTCGACGCGACGCGGATACTACGTCGTGCCCAAGTATCTGGGCAGCGATACGCTCGACGCCGACGATCCGCATCCGAGTCAGGATCCGCCGCTCCTGCAAAGACTCACGCCCGCGTGGCTGGCGCGCTGGCGGCGGTTGCGGCAGATCGAGTCAGTCATCGGCAAGCCCGAAGATTACGGTCTGCCAAAACCCGATTATCCTTTGGGGCAAACGCACCCGACGATCTCGAATGAGATTCTGATTCGTATCGGTTCAGGCGATGTC
>JBPCXK010000149.1:0-2682 GCA_051008635.1 Gammaproteobacteria bacterium | reverse complement strand
GTAGTACACCAAACGGTGAAGGTTGTACTTGTTTGTAAACCCGCCAACAAGTTTTTGCTTATGTTGCCAACAACGTTTTATCAGATCGCTTGTTACGCGGACGTACAAGGTGCCATGCCGTTTGTTGGTAAGAATGTAGACGCGGGGTTGTTTTTCCACTCAGAGACTCACCTTTATCAGGCTACGATTCGGCGCGTGATCTGGATGTCCGGTAACTGGATCCCGGATAAGTGCTGCGCACTTTCCGGGATGACGTCATGCTTGTAGTCACGCTCCCGTCGTCCCGGAAACCGCGTAGCGGTTATCCGGGAGCCAAGACGCGCTCACCATCGCCCATTCCCCACCACCATACTCTCGCGCGGCAACTTGATCTCGTACTGCTCCCGAAACTTCATGTCGAGCTCCGTGGAAACATGCGATGGATAATGCTGCGATAGAATCTCCCGCACTTTTGACTGCGCGCGTTGCAGCACGTCGGTAGAACCTTGCTCCGCCCATTCTTTGGGGCTGGTGCGGTCGCCGACGAGCGGGTAGACATATTCTTTTTGCATGAGATCGAGCGTTTGTCCGTGACCCAGAAAATGTCCGGGTCCACCGACGCAAACCTCGCGCATGGCCTCGATCGACAGGCTTTCGTCGTTGACGTCGACGCCGCGCACCGTGCGGTTGATGGCGCCGAGCATGTCGTTGTCGATCACGAAGCCCTCAAAGCTGCAACCGAGCAGGCTCGCTTGCATGCCGGCGGCCTCGTACACGAGGTTGGCGCCCGCATGGCCCGCGAGCACGTCGGTGTAGGACTTTTCGTAACCGGACTGCGCGTCCGGTAGTTTGGAGTCGGCCATGCCGGCGGCAACACCGGTCGGCAGGTCATAGAAGCGACCCATTTGCGCGCATGCGGCCATCAACACGGCCTGCTCGCCGCTGCCGCCGCTCATCGCACCCGTGCGCAGATCCGATACGAACGGCCACGGCCCGAAGATCGTGGGATGCCCGGGCACGATGGCGTTGACATACACGAGCCCCGCCAGCACCTCCGCCACTTCCTGCACGATCGCACCCGCCAGCGCCGCCGGGCTCGTCGCTCCTGCCTGACCCGCGGCCAGCAGCAACACGGGCATGCCGTTGCGCACCACGGACTCCAGCACACGGCAGGCGTCTTCTGCGAACCGCAGCGGCGGGACGACAAAGCAGTTGGAGTTGCTCAAGAATGGTCGCGCACGCCATTCGTCTTCGCCGCCCGCAATGGCGTGCAGCATCGGCATGGCTTTGTCGACGTGGTCGCCGAACACAAAGCTCACGCCGATGTGTTTCGTCGTGCCGGCCACGCAGGCGTAGCAGGTGTTGATGTCCAGATCGAGCGATCCCTCCATGTCGCGCGCCACGAGACAGCGCTGAAAAAAGTGAATGTGGTCGAGCGCATCGACCAGGCGCGCCATGTCGTACAAATCCGCCAGCAACGATTCGCGGTACTCGCGCGTGTCGATATCGACGACATGCACGGCTGCGCCCGCCGTACCGAAATGCACCCTGTAACCACTCAGTTCCATGTCGTGAATGGGATCCTGGCCGTGCAGGACGATGTCGCGAGCCGCTTTGGCGACGGTGTCCTCGACCAAGGCGCGTGGAAACATCAACCGGCCGTCTTTGTATGTGCCGCCGGCAGCGGTCACGAGCTCGATGCAAGAGGGTATGGCATCGGACAGCCCGATGTTCTCCAGCACGTCGAGCGCTGCGGTGTGGATGCGCTGCACGTCGTGATCGCTGAGCGGTCTGAAACGCCCGCCCTCCAGGCCCGGCCTGACGGGTCGCTGCTCACGCGGTAAAGGCGCCGCGCGCTCGGCATGGCGTGCGGCGCGAGCATTGCCACGGCGGCTGCGCCGTGCGGTTGTGGGTTCAGTCATGGTCGTCCTGTCCTCCTGCAGAGCAACGCAGGCTAGCGCTTTTGCCTGTTTGCGGCAATACGTCGGAAAGCCTGTTTTTCTGTGCTGCAGGAGGCTGGTCTACAAAGCGGTGGCATTGTAATAAACTACCGACGAAAGGCGGGTTTCGCCCGGCAGCGCAAGCCCGTTCCACAATCGCAAGCGAGGGCAGCAGGCATGTGGTCGAGAATAGCACTGGCGGCGGCACTGGTGATCGGCGCAGCATCGTCCGCTGTGGCCTTCACGCCCGACTGGGTAAGGTTCTCCTCCAAGGTCGCCGGGCCTACGCCGCTGCGCGCGAGACTCGCCGAGCTCAACGGCGTCGAAACAGCCCCGCCCACGGGCACATCTATCTACGGTGAGCTGTTTCGCCCGGCGGGCGATGGTACTTTCCCCGCGGTCATTCTGCTTCACGGCTGTCTTGGCTTTGAGCAATACCATCGCAACTGGGCGCAACTGCTGGCGGGTTGGGGTTACGTTACGCTCCTGGTGGACAGTTTCGAGCCGCGTGGTCTGAAACAGTTCTGCGAGCGCACCGATCTCCGCGCTTATGCCAAAACGGGTGGCCGCATGGATGACGCGTTCGGCGCGCTCGAATATCTGTCGGGGCAGTCTTTCGTCGACGCAGATCGTGTGGGCGTCATGGGGTGGAATTACACCGCGCTAACCGCGGTCGCTGAACATGGCGCGCGCTTTTACGCCAACCGCTTCCGCGCGGCCGTGGCGCTTTATCCCGAGTGCGGCTTTACTTCCAGCGGGCAAT
>JBPCXK010000148.1:0-3820 GCA_051008635.1 Gammaproteobacteria bacterium | reverse complement strand
GCGGAGGTGTCTTGCCAGAGTATCTTCGAGTTCCGCGAGAGCAAGGATTCAAACGGCGTAAGCAAGGGCTCGTACTGCGGCTGCGACTACGTGCCGAGCTTCTTCGCCGAGCTCGAGTCGCAAGGCGCGAATCTGAACCGGGCCATATTCCGGGACATTGTGCCGGGCGATGTAAGAGACCAGCACTCGCGGACCATCCGGCACTGACTGGCAGCCGGACAGCGGTCGATTTGTAGGAGCGGCCTTCAGGGAGGGGGTGTCGTAAAAATCCATCGACGCGTGTAGGAGCGGCTTCAGCCGCGAACAAGTCATTGTTATACAAGCAAATGCATCGCGGCTGAAGCCGCTCCTGCATGCAGATCGTGGGGTGGGTTGAGCGGAGCGATACCCAACATTGTTAAGGGCTCTGCCAGAAATAACTTCACATTTCTTAGGCCTATCCATCCCGCGTGGCGGCGTTGCTTCGGCAGTTAAATAGCCGGCTATTCGCCTGCCTCGCGCCTTGCCACACGGGCGCCTCGGCCTAAGAAACGCAAACTTATTTCTGGCAGAACCCTAAGTTGTGCACTTCTCACCCCAACAGTAAGAACTCCAGCAGAGCCTTCTGCGCGTGCAGGCGGTTTTCCGCCTCTTCCCACACCACGCTGTGCGGGCCGTCCAGGACCTCGGCAGTCACCTCTTCGTCGCGATGGGCCGGCAGGCAATGCATAAACAGAGCGTCGTCGCGCGCGCACTCAATGATGTCTGCTGTGACCTGATAGGGCGCCAAAGCCTTTTTTCTGCGCACGTGCTCGTCCTCGTGACCCATACTGGCCCATACGTCGGTCGCGACCAGGTCTGCGCCATTGGCGGCCGCGCGCGGGTCTCTCATGACTTGCACGCACTCGCTCGCTGACTTCAGCAGCCCGGCATGCGGTTCGAATCCGTCAGGGCAGGCGATACGCAGGGAGAATTCCAGCAGCCGCGCGGCGTTGATGTAAGAGTTGCACATGTTGTTACCGTCGCCGACCCAGGCGACGGTACGGCCGCGAATGTCGCCACGCTGCTCAAAGAAGGTGTGCAGATCCGCCAACAGCTGGCAGGGATGGTAAAGATCTGTCAGCCCGTTGATAACCGGAACCTGCGAGGTCGCGGCGAAATGTTCCACCGTCTCGTGTGAGAAGGCGCGGATCATGATGCAGTCCAGCATGCGTGACATCACGCGTGCGCTGTCTTGGATGGTCTCGCCGCGCCCCAGCTGCAAGTCGCGTGACGGCAGAAACAATGCGTGGCCGCCGAGCTGTGTCATGCCTGCCTCGAACGACACGCGCGTGCGGGTGGATGACTTTTCGAAGATCATCGCGAGTGTGCGGTTTTGGAGCAAATCACCATAGGCGTCGCGGGGTGCGCGCTTGAACTCGGTGGCGCGGCTGATGATGCCGCGCAGCTCCGCCGCAGACAGATCCAGCAGGCTCAGGAAGTGTCGAACAGCCATGGGGTCAGCCGTCGTTGCTTAGGAATTCCACTATGGTCTCGCACAGCGTGTCGACGATCGTGTCGGCCTCCGCCTCGCTGATGATCAGCGGGGGCAGCAGGCGGATGACTTTTTGCGCGGTGACGTTGATCAGTAGTCGTTTGCCACGGGTGCGTTCCACCAGTCCGCCGCACGGTTGCTCGAGCTCGATGCCGATCATCATGCCCTGACCGCGGATGTTGGCGATGCCGTGCACGTTGTGCAGCCGTTGGCGGAAGCGATCGAGCATGTATGCGCCCGTTGCAGCGGCTTTGTCGCGCAGATTTTCACGTTCGATGATATCGATCACCGTCAGCGCCGCCCGACAGGCCAGCGGGTTGCCGCCGAAAGTCGAGCCATGATTGCCCGGGCCGAATATTTGCGCCGCGGCGCCGCGCGCGAGGCAGGCGCCGATCGGCACACCGTTGCCCAGCGCCTTGGCGATGGCCAGCACGTCCGGCGCAGCTTGTTCGTGTTGGTAGTAGAACCATTCGCCGGTGCGGCCCATGCCGGTTTGTACTTCGTCCAACATCATCAGCCAGCCGTGCTCGTCGCACAGCTCGCGCACCGCGCTGAGGTAGCCGGAACTTGGCATGTTGATTCCGCCTTCTCCCTGTATGGGTTCGAGCAACACGGCGACGACATCCTGGTTGTTACTGGCCACCTTTTCGAGCGCTGCGATGTCGTCGAACGGCACGCGGATAAACCCCGGTACCAACGGTTCGAAACCGGCCCGCACCTTGGGATTCCCGGTAGCCGTGAGCGTGGCCAGCGTGCGTCCGTGGAAGCTGTTGTCCATCACCACGATCTGCGGATTGTTCACGCCTTTGCCGTGACCATAGAGGCGCGCGATTTTCAGGGCCGCCTCATTCGCCTCTGCCCCGGAGTTACAGAAAAACGCTGACTCCATGCCGCTTAGCGCACACAGGCGTGCGGCGAGCTCGGCCTGGTTGTGCACACCGTAGAGGTTGGAAGTGTGGATGAGTCTTCCAGCCTGCTCGCTTACCGCTGCCGCAACTTCCGGGTGAGCGTGGCCAAGCGCACACACGGCGATACCGCCTACGGCGTCGAGATAACGCTCACCTGCTTCGTCCCACAGCCACGCGCCCTCGCCTTTCGAAAAGGTAAGCGGCTGCCTGGCATAGGTTTGCATCAATGGCTGGGTCATGACATCGGCACCAAATAAAAACGGCAGCGTGGCTCCGCTGCCGTCGTGTTCAACCGAGTAAAAGGGGTCAGATTCCTTTTTTCGATTCCTCTTTTTTGCCTAGCAAAAAGGAGCCCTCCTTACTCATCCTACGTCGAGATTTCTAAAACGGCAAGCCGTGCGCACCCGCGGTCATACACATCAGCATCGGGATGGAAAGCATCGTGTTCGAGCGCGAGGCCAGGAACGCGACCCGCTTGGCCTTGGCCTTCTCGTCGTCGGTGGCCGAGACCATGCCCAGCAGCTTTTTCTGGTTGGGCCAGATCAGCACCCACACGTTGAACAACATGATGGTGCCGAGCCAAGC
Source organism: Gammaproteobacteria bacterium (assembly GCA_051008635.1). Classification (GTDB taxonomy): domain Bacteria; phylum Pseudomonadota; class Gammaproteobacteria; order JBPCXK01; family JBPCXK01; genus JBPCXK01. Next base: position 814 of record JBPCXK010000148.1, on the reverse strand, counting down.
GCCGACGCCGAGTATCGAATTGCCGCCTTCCAGGAAGAAAAAGTTGGTCAAAATGCCGCCCCAACCGGATTCCAGCGCCGCTGCACCGGTGACCCAGGTCGCTACCGCAGCCCAGCGGAACCACAGCAGGGCGCGGGGCGCAACGTATTTGCTGATGGCCGCTGGCCCGGGTCCATCAGAGTCTGCCGTGGCGTCCGCTACCGCGGGCACCTGGATGAAATTGAAATAGTAGAGCAGGCCGATCCATGCAACGCCCGCCAACACATGCAGCCAAACCTCGATTTCGAGTAAGTTCATGACGTAGTCCCCCCTATTTTGTAAGTGGCCTTTGCTCGCGCAAAGGTCGAGAGTTTTTCTTTACAGCCTGCCGCGGCGAACCGTGCGGCTCACAAAATCAGGGCGATGATCAGGGCGATCACAAAACCGGCGATTATTGTGCCGCCAATAGAGTCTAGTGGATTCACGTCGGTAGTCCCCTCGTTTGATTGTTATCGACCTCCTATTCTACTGCCGGGAAGTGATTAAGCCAATCGCTCGCTCGGTTGGATTGCCGTTGAAAATGGCGTTGCCAGTAGGAATCGAGGGTATAATAGTCTCAATTTTTCACCCGCAGTTTTTCAAAGAGGTAGTGCAAAATGGACGCATTGGCAAAAATCAAAGATCAGGTCGAAGCAAACCCCGTTATTATCTACATGAAGGGCACCCCGCAGATGCCCATGTGCGGTTTTTCCAGCCGCACCTCCGCGGCGCTCAAGGAGTGCGGTGAGGAGTTCGCTTACGTCAACGTATTGCTCGACCCTGAGGTCAAGCAGGC
>JBPCXK010000147.1:0-5355 GCA_051008635.1 Gammaproteobacteria bacterium | reverse complement strand
CTCGCGGGGGCCGGCGTAGTCCATGCCACGTTCGTCGCCGCCCCAATACAACAGTATCTCCCTCATACGCACGCCGCGCAAAAACTGCGTGCCGCATTCGCGATACATCGGCACGAACACGTCTGCGGCCTGCATGGTTCTACCCATCGCGACCGACACGGCCTCCTGGCCGAGCGTCGACGGATAAGTGCCCAGCCTGCCCGTGCGTTGCAGCGCGATGGCCTTGGTATCGAAGGTGCGTGTGAGCACCATATCGCGGTAAAGGGAGATCAGATAGTCGATGTCCTGCACGAACGCAGGCAAGGGCTCTGCGGCCTTGCCGCTTGGATCAAGGTACTGTGTGTAACCGATCTCAAAAGAAGCCACTTTGCTCATGCGATGCCCTCCTCAGGTGGCGAGTTTTTGCTGTCTCCATACAGTTTGCTCTCGGCCAGCCGGTTTGCGATATCGAGCGGAGACACTTGCGCCGTTCTTGCGCGCTCGAAGATGTCCTGCAGGGTCTCCCGAATACGCTCCACGCGCGCAGCCGTCTCGCCAGTCTCACCGAACACCACGTGCGTCAGTCCACCGGCGTTGATGACATAGTCGGGTGCGTAAACGATATCACGCTCGTGCAGGCGCTGGGCATGATCATCGCGTGCCAGCTGATTATTCGCGGCGCCGGCGACGATACTCACCTGGAGCCGCGCAACGGTGTCGTCATTGAGCACGCCGCCCAGCGCACAGGGCGCGAACACATCGCCCGGCTGGCCGGCGATTGCCCCGATGTCGACGGATTTGCAGCCCAATTGATCAACACAGCGCGCCACGTTCCGGGCGTTGATATCGCACACGGTCACATTTGCGCCACGTTCGCGCAGTTCCCTGACCAGGCTATGTCCAACCTGCCCGACGCCCTGAACGTTTACGCGAATATCCCGCAGGTCATCGCGCCCGAGCCTGAAGTGTACCGCCGCCTCGATCCCGCGCAGCACGCCGTGCGCCGTGCTCGGTGAAGGGTCGCCACTGCCGCCCGTGCTGTTGGAGCGGGCGCCGACATGGCGCGTCCGTCGCGCGATGATATCCATATCGTCGACCGTTGTGCCGCTGTCCACCGCAGTGATGAAGCGCCCGCCAAGCGTTTCGATGAAATCGCCGTAGGCCTCGAAATAGGCCTCGCGGTCAGTGATCTTCTCCGGCCGCATCAGCACGGCCTTGCCCCCGCCGTGCGGGATGTCAGCGACTGCCGCCTTGTAGCTCATGCCGTGCGCGAGCCGCATGGCGTCGCCGATTGCCGCCGCCGTGGACGAGTAGGGCACGCAGCGGGTGCCGCCCAAAGCGGGTCCGAGTCGTGTGTTGTGAATGGCGATGATGGCTCGTAACTGACATTCGGCGTTCACGCGCATGTGAATGTCACCGAACTGCATTGCTTCGGCGTGGGCCAGAAAATCCTGGTCGGGATCAATTCTGGCGGTTGAAGTTGCAGCGGAGTGAGCCTGGACCACGAGGCATCGCCTTTCGCTAAAAGGGTTCTCTATATGACATCGCGCATCCGGTTTTCTTTCTACGCCGATGAGCGGCTTCAATTGTCCATGCTAAGCGCATGTCAGCTCTGACTCTCCCCGCACCACAGGCACCAGATTGCAAACAATGGAGTGGCGCCGGAGCGCATCGCATGAGTCACGCCGGGCGTGTGATAGACGATCCCGCCAACGCCGGGTGTGTACCAGCCCCGGTCCTCCGCGTACCACTGGCCTTCGCTCATGACGACATACAACTCTTCGGGCGCATGGTTGTGTTCGGGATAGTCTACCCCGGGTGCAACCAGACTTGCGCCGACGATCACATCGTCGCGGCGTTCCGGCGCGTCCGGCCCGACGAGCCAGGTGTTGGCGTGACCGTGATAAAACGAATCACCATGAGCCTCGGCGTCCGCCCGCCGTTGCCAGCTCATGAGCGGTTGGGCCGCCTCGAACGCGTCGGCCAGCGCGGCGATTGGGGCCGGACCGGCGCGTGCGTTACTCAGCGCCATATCCAGATGCCGGCACGACTCCAGCGTCTCCAGGGGATCGGCGCCGACATACTCCGCGGGCCGTTCCAGCGCCGAAAAGATGCGCCTTGCCGCTGCTTTGGCAGGCTCGCCTTCGACGTCGGTCAGCGCAACGCGTGTCGCGTCGATCAAATGTGTCAGTACGCGCGGGCGTGTCACGGCGCGAGCACCAATCGCAGCACAAGCCCCACTCCCGCCACACTCAGTACGCCCGCCGCCCACAGCGCGACAAACCATAGCACACGCCGTAATTGCCCTGTCCTGGTAGCGACCGCCATCAATGATAGCCCTCGCCCGGGTCGACCTTGCCGCGAAACACCCAGTAGGCATATGCGGTGTAGATCAGTATCAAGGGCAACAACACCACCGTGCCGACCAGCAGAAAGCGCAGGCTGTCATCCGGCGCTGCTACATCCCAGATGGTCAGCGCGGGCGGCACCATGTACGGATAGAAGCTGATGAGAATACCGATGTAGCACAACACGAAGATGCCGAGCGCCGCGATGAATGGCACATGATCTCTGTGACGATCGAGGCCACGGAACAGTGTAGTTGCGCAAAGCAGGACCAGGGCAGGCACGACAGCACTGAAAATAGCCGTTGGCCAGGCAAACCAGCGCTGCATGTACGCGGGGTTCAGAAACGGCGTCCACAGGCTCACCGCGCCAATCAATACGAGCGTGGTGATGGTTGTTCTCTTTGCGAAAATTTTTGCGCGCTCCTGAACGTAGCCGGTGGTTTTCATATTAAGCCAGGTTGCGCCAAGAAGCGTGTAGCCGATAACCAGCGCCAGCCCCGTAAGCAGGCTGAAAGGGGTGAGCCATGACCACCAGCCGCCGGCATAGGCACGATCCGCGACCTCGATCCCCTGCACCAGCGCGCCCAGCGCAATACCCTGCGCGAACGCCGCGACGATCGAACCACCTGCGAACGCCCAATCCCACAAGAACTTGCCGCGTCGCGTGCGCCAGCGGTATTCGAATGCCACCCCGCGAAACACCAGACCCAGCAACATCGCGATGAGCGGCGCATAGAGTGCGGGCATGACAATCGCGTAAGCCAGCGGAAACACCGCCAACAGACCACCGCCGCCCAGCACCAGCCAGGTCTCGTTGCCGTCCCACACCGGCGCGACCGAGTTCATCATCAGGTCGCGGTGTTCCTGGCCCTCGAAAAACGGAAACAGCACGCCCACGCCGAGGTCGAACCCATCCAGAATGACGTAGGCGAGCACGCCAACTGCGATCAGGCCGGCCCAAACCAACGCAAGATCGATAGCCATAGTGTCTATCCGACCGTTGGGAAGATGCGATCAGCATCAACAGCGGGTGCGGGTGTGATACCGGCGGTACGGGTCGGCCCGATATCCTCATCCGCAAGACCGCAGTCCGGGCTTTTTGCCATGAGCCGCAGGATGTAGAAAACACCGGCGCCGAACACCGCGAAGTAGACCGCGATGAACGCCAGGAGCGATGCGCCGACAGCCGGCGCGTCCAGCGGCGAGATCGATTCGGCTGTCCTCAACAGGCCGTAAATCGTATAAGGCTGACGGCCGACTTCGGTTGTGATCCACCCCGCCAGCACGGCGACAAAGCCGGCTGGCGCCATCAATACCGCCGCGCGCTGCAAATTCGCGCTTTCGTAAATGCCGCCGCGCAGCCTCCGCCATGCGCTCCAGAGCCCGATCGTGGCCATGGCGAACCCCAGGCCGACCATGACGCGAAAGCTCCAGAACACAATCAGGGCGGGTGGACGTTCCTCTTTCGGCCATGCCTCGAGCCCCTGCACCTCGCCGTCCCAATGGTGAGTGAGGATAAAGGAACCGAGTCTGGGGATCTCCAGCGCGTAGCGCGTGGTCTCGGCATCGTCGTCGGGCCAACCAAAGAGTATGAGCGGCGCGCCGCGCTTGGTTTCGTAATGACCCTCCATCGCCGCGATCTTGGCAGGCTGGTGCTCGAACGTGTTGAGGCCGTGGAAGTCACCGGCCAGAATCTGCAGGGGGCCCACAATAGTCGCCATCCACATGGCCATGGAAAACATCACGCGCGCCGCGCGGTTGCGGGTGTCCTTCAACAGATGCCAGGCGCCTACACCGCCGACCACGAAGGCTGTCGTCAGGTAGGCTGCCAGCACCATGTGCACGAGCCGGTAGGGAAAGGAAGGATTGAAAATTACCGCCCACCAGTCCGCCGGAACGAACTGGCCGACGTCGTTGACCGCGTAGCCGGCTGGCGTTTGCATCCAGCTGTTGACCGCCAGTATCCAGAACGCCGACAACAAGGTGCCGAACGCGACCATGAGCGTGGCGAAGAAATGGAGCTTTGGGCCCACCCGGTTCAGTCCGAACAGCATGACACCGAGAAATCCTGCTTCGAGGAAAAATGCGGTCAATACTTCGTAGCCCATGAGCGGCCCGATGACGGGCCCGGCCTTGTCGGAGAACACGCTCCAGTTGGTGCCGAACTGGTAACTCATGACAATGCCGGACACCACGCCCATCCCGAAGACCACGGCGAAGATTTTTTTCCAGTATTCAAAAATATTCAGAAAGGCGTCGTCCCTGCGCCAGAGCCACAAACCCTCGAGCACCGCCAGGTAGCTCGCGATACCGATGGTGAACGCGGGAAAGATGATGTGGAATGACACTGTGAACGCGAACTGCACACGCGCCAGCAACGCCGCGTCCAGATTCTCGAACATGCCGACTCCTTAGACGAAGAACAATGACTGCGACGGCCGCAATCCATCAGATACGTGTGACTTCATACTCGAAATCAGTATCTTACGCGGGAAATCTGCAAAAACACCTGCAGTTGAATCAACTGCCCCGGGCTAGGTTTCAGCGCATATGGATTTTACTACAGTTCGGGCTTCAGCTCGCCAGCGCTGTTTCGCGCTTGCGCCGCACGGGTTTGTCTCCGAGCGTCAGCACGGTTCTCCAGCAATCCGGATGGCGCACGTCGACTGGCAAGTCCTGCGCCTCAATGGCCTTGCGCGCGAGCACATTGATTTGCGGTGCGAGCGTCGACAGCCGCCGCCTGTAGAGGCCATCGCACGTTGGGCTTCGCTGCGCTCAGCCCAACTTACAAACCAGGCGTTTTGCGACACCCCCTTCAGCCGCGATTGCGAGGCCACCGGGCTCTGTGCAACCCTAATCGCGGCTGAAGCCGCTGCTCCTACAGCAGCACAAGCCCGGTTCTCCGGCGCTCAGGCTTCGAGTGTCGCGGCGCGATCGACTCGTTTTCGCCAGCGTTGCCAAGCGCCGATCAGCCGTTCGCCGACGCAGATGGCCCGGAATATCTTCATGCTGATGAACAGGGACAACG
>JBPCXK010000146.1:0-6409 GCA_051008635.1 Gammaproteobacteria bacterium | reverse complement strand
CGGGAACAGGCGCACTCGGGCAGGTTTCTTCCGCAGTGCGGCCCCGCCGCCAATAGCCGGTGGTCCCGGCCCCTTTGCCTTGTCAGCATTTGTGCCCGATTCCCTGCAGCATGATGGTCAATGCCGGGGCAGCTCGAGTAGAGCCAGTGCGGCACGCTCGCCGTAGAGATTTCGCCGTTTTCTGGAGTCTCGGTTGCGGGCTCTCATCTTGTTCTGCAAAGGTGGATCTATCGAAGTTTTGATGCCGTCACGTGGCGGTAAACGTCGACTGTCTGGCTGGCGACATTCTCAAGGCTCACGTCTTGCGCCCGTTTACGACTGGCGGCGCCCATCCGGGTGAGCTGCCCCCTGTCTTGCTCGAGCCGCCGGATCGCGGCGGCCAGCGCTTCGACATCGCCACGCGGCGTCAGTAGCGCGCAAGCGTCGTCCACATAGTCCCGCACCGCGGGCATGTCAGTACTCACTATCGGTAAGCCGCACGCCATCGCTTCCTGCAGCGCGCAGTTCGCGGTCGCATCCAATAGCGGAAAGACGAACACGTCGGCCCGTTGGTAGCGCGTGAGTAGTTCCGCATCGGAAACTCCACTCAACAATTCAACATTGTCCAGCCCGTTAAAGTGATCGAAGCGGTCCTGCGGTGTGACAATCGAGAAGCGGATGCCGGCGTCTTGCGCAACTGCACGTGCAGCGCCCGCTAGCGTGTCGAAGTCACGCAGATGTTGTCCAACGAACAGGCAGTGAAGGGGATCCCGATCCGGCTTCGGCTCGGGCGCCGGGCGAAAGTGATTTACGTCCACGCCGTGGGGGATCAAAAACACGCGCTCCGGTGCCAGCAGGCCACGCAGGTATTCGACTTGATCGCGAGTGAATGCGATAGCCGCGTCTATGAATTGCAGATGACTGCGATCCCGAATAGCTTCGTCAAAGCGTTGCGGCGGTGTGTGATAGGTACAGACGATATAATTGTGGCGATTCACTCTTTTCATATGGCCCAGATAGCGGTAAGAGTTTTCGCCGTACAGAAAATGAAACACCTGGTTCCCACCGGACAACCAGCGCTTTGCTGCCGCTGCTTCGGCCAGTAGATGCCGCCGCTGATACCACCTGGACTGCGATCCATAAACCATCGGCCGCAACGCGCGGACGAAGACTCGCTGCATCAGACTAAGCGTGTCTGGTGTGCGAATGATGTGGCCGGGGAGGACATCGGCCATCGCGCCGTATCCGGAGTGCGCGGCATGGTGCCCATGACGCAAGGCAATCAGGTTGATGTCTGGCAACGGGTACGCTGTCATTGCGGCTGAGGCGGGCGGGCGGTTTGCGCAAGGGCTTGCTGCATGAAGCCCTCGAGCCGGTTTATGTTCGTAGCCAGATCATGTTGCCTGAGGGCATATTGCCGCGCTCTTTGTCCGATCCCGCGGCCCATGTCCACATCGTTCAACAACGCCTCGACGTCTCTGGTCATCTGTTCTGCGGTGCCGCAGTGAAAGCCGACACCATTGTTTTTGAGCACATCGTCCGGATCGAGATGAAGGCTGACCACCACGGCCTCGCGCATCCATGCTTGTATGAATGTGTTGGGAAAGCCTTCATAGATGCTCGTGTTGACGAAAATATGCGCTGTCGACAGTATTCGATTCACTTCTTCGATGGGCAGCTCGCCGAGGTACTCCAGGTTGTCCATACCGGCCACGAGAGATTCGATCTCCCTGCGAAAGCGTTCGCTCTCCGGTCGCCCTACCATGACGAATTGGACGTCCTCACGGCCGCTGAAATGCTGTGCCAATTCGATGAATCTTTGTGGTTGCTTCTTTGGCTTGATGTTGGCAATCCAGACGACCTTGAGCGGGTTGGCCTTGTGCACCTCATCCCGGGGTTGCGGATGAAAGTTGGGCAGAATCAGATCGGTGTCTCTACCGTATCTGCGCTTGAGCAATTCCGCCTGATACATCGCCTGGGCAACGACGTAGGTACTGTTACGCAGGCCGTACTCGAGCAGGCGCTTGTCGATTATCGAGCACAACATCGTTCTTTTGAATTTTATTTCCAGCGGTATCAGATCCGTTTCGTTAGCGATGTGCCAGATCATTCTGGCGCTGCTCTTGCGGCAGAAACGGGCGCATATTCCGGTCAGCCCGTTGCCGACGCGGTTGATGACGAAATCCGGTTTGATCTCCTCGAGGCATCGCTGCAGCCTGAAAAACAGGAGAAAGTGATAGGGATAAAACACGCGTTTTACGACTCGCCCGATCCTCAGCGGGATCAGCTTCACGCTGGTTTGTCTGATCGGCGTTCCTCTGTCCACGAACACATAGGAGACATCGTGGCCTCTATCAGCCAGTTCGTGCGCCATCAGGTAAAGCTGATATTCGGCCCCGCCCTGAAGCTGGTCCCAGTAGCCGTCGCAAACGATACAAATCTTCCTCATGTCTGCAAGTAGTGAGGGCCGACGGCCACCGGTAGCCGCCTGCGCTCAGGGAGCAAGCACCGCATCGTAGACGCGCAACAATCTGGCCTTCACTTTGGGAGTGGTGTACAAGCTGGCGGCGCGCTCGTGGTTTGTAGATGCTACCTCGCGATATTTTTTTTTGTCTAACAGCAAGGCGCAGATCAAATCCGCGAATATCTGCGGGTCCTCGCTCGCCGTTAGAAATCCGTTTTCTCCGTTGGTGACGATGTCCGGAACCGTGGCGATGCTCCGGGAAACGATCGGCATTCCGTAGAGCATTGCTTCCAGAATCACGTTAGGCATACCTTCGCCATGGCTGGTGGGAAAAACCAGAATATGCGCATCCGAGAGGACTCGCGTTTTCGGTTGGCCGCTTATGTAGCCGGGAAAGACGATATCGGCCGCGGGAATTTGCCGGGCGTAAGCCCTGACTTCGTGAGTCTCCGCACCTTCTCCAGCCACTATCAGCTTGAGTCCGCGGCGCGGGTGCCGCTCGAGCAGGTGGCGATAGGCGTCTATCGCGACGTAGACACCCTTATCCTTTTCGATGCGGGACATAAACAGCAGCGTGGGCGCGTGATCCAGCGTCGCCACCTTTTTGTCGACGCTGAAATCTTCCCCTGGTATGTCGCCTGCGACGACCGTCTCGAGCCAGAAGCGGGATTTGTCGGCGCCCAGGGCAATGAGCTTCTCCTTGAACATGCCGCCGAGAACGACCATGTTGCGACTGCGCCGGTATGTGGCGTTGAAAAACAGTTTCAGCAGCGCAGAGCGGTGGACACGCGCTTCAAAAGACTCTTCCCATCCGCGAAAAAAGACGAGCAACTGTTTTCTGAACAAGAGGCAAAGAAAAACGAATATTCCGTCTCGAAAGAAAGATCTGGCGTTGAAAGATGGATTGACGTGCACCAGCCGGACCCGCTGCCGCACCAAAGTCTGGATGAACTTGCAGTAGCCGGTCGTCAGCCGCAGCGCAAGTCGTGCGCGGCTCTCGCTGCCGAGCGTGTTTACCGGAAAGTATTCGATGCCAGGCTCACGGTCGAGCGCCATCGCGTTGTAATAGTTCGTGACGCCGCCTGGCAATCGAAGGTCAGGCGTGAGAACGAGTATCCGGCCGGCGCGGTCGTCGGACATCGTTAGCGCACCCAGTAAGCCTCTGTTGGCGTGCAGGCGCCGTTCTCATACACATCGATTTCAAACGTTTCGACGATCTGCATCAGCCGGGCCTCGTCTTCCCGGGAGATTTTTTCTTTCCATTTCTCTACCAGCCAGTTCTTGTTGGTTTTTTCCTTGAGCGCGGCGACTGTTTCGGCGGTGGACTTGCTCGTCGAGCGCGAAGGTCGCTCCAGTTGATCCAGCATTGCGTCGCGTGAATTCAGCTCCAGCTCGCGCATGAGTAAGTCCACTATTGGCTCGGGCTTCAGGACGAGCTGTTCATACGTGATGAGCAGCACGTCCTGGCCGTATTTCCTGAGCGGAACGGCGTTTTGAAGGCACCAGTCGAGCACCGCTTTCTCGACATGATCGCCTTCGGTGAAGATTTTTTCGGCCATACGCAGCTGCTGCTGCGAGAAGTTGTCTCTGTAGGGCGGCGACATCAGCGTTTTCAGGCGCGGTAATTCTGTACGCGACAGCGATACCGGAACGGGGTGCCGCAGCATGAACAGGATTTTCGCGTTGAAAGTGTCGGCAAACCAGTGAATCAGGTCTTCCCCCGCGTGCAGGATCTTGAACACCAGCCGTCGCGTTATGAACCGGTGGTGATTTTCGTGCGGCAACAGATTCTTGAAACCGACGCCAAAGCCGCCGTTGACGAACGAGGTGAGATAAGCGTCGATCTCCGTCAGATGGCGCTGGTCGTAGAGTTCCGCCCAGTCTGACAACCGCAATGTTTCGACTACGTCGTGCTTGCGCAGGTTGAACGGCTCGTTGCAGGGCTTGAACCCGGGTTGACTCAGCACCAGTTCCATCAACCATGTCGAGCCGCTGCGAGGCGCGGACAGGATAATGACCGCGGGTTTGCCTGCGTCGTTGAGGTGGATGTTGGACAGCGATTTTGCCCAGCTCCGTACCGATTCCCGTGCCCTCATTTTTGTCGAACCATTGCTGAGTGGAGCGTGGTGCCGAAAGGGGATCGCAATATCGTAACTACAATGTGTTGATGGGTCGCCTGGCGAAGTTGCGACCGCAACGGCCGCGCCGTGTTGGCAGCTTCAATGCGTGACGTTTGCGCATCCCTGACCTGGACCGTCAGACAGCATGGGCGCTGCAAGGTCCGACGTGACGAAAGAAGCAAAGGAGTCTAGACGCCGCCGGGGAGCGCTGTCAATTCATGGTCACCGAGGATGTGTGGCGAATCACATTTCGACCCCTCACCCCCTTGGGCTAGGCGAACATGGGGGGTGAAAGTCCCGCGCAGCATTTGTCGCGACACCGTTGTTGCAATGGGCGGCAAGCCGCTTCGTAGTTCGAGCCGGATAGCGACCGAGATACGTGTGCGTCTTTGCCCGGGCGCCAATCTCGCGACAACGTGCTACTGACATCTGGTCTTGGTGCTGGCCTCCCAGGACCCTCGCCACTCATCGAGGCACTGGCCGGCTGTGGACCCTGCTCCTTTTTTGATCAGGTTGTTGGAGTTGAGGACGTCGTAACGGCGCATCTCGATATGTCGAACGGGGGTTGCGGTTTCATGCTCCATATGAAACTCATTGTTGGTGATCGACACGCTGACACAGGCCTCCAGAAAAATTGCGGCAGGCGGATGCCCGCGAATGCCGTCAGTCCCCATGAAAATCTTGTTGCCGTCCGCTGTAAATGTGCCCGTCCTGTCCCAGCGAGGAGGGTCTCCGCAAAAGCCGAATAACCCACGTGTGCCCCAGGGGCCGCCGTGAAGCCGAAACTCTGAATCATAGACCTCCCAACTTCCGATCAGGTAGGCGCCGCTCGCACTGTTTCTCGGTGATGAATACGAGGCCTCGTGCGCCGCAAAAGCGCGTAAGAGGTAACCTTTGCCGCGGAAGTCGAATTCGTCGTTTCCTTTTTCAATAATGCCCGCGTACTGCCCTGCGCCTCCACCGTTTATCGCTGTAATATCGCTCCACTCGCTATCAATGTTGTTGGTTCGGAAACACCCGTGGTCTTTGTTTTTGTTGACGTCCTTGCACACAGTATTGTGGATGATCTGGGTGCCGTGGCCCTGGCTTCCAAAAACGAATCCGCCGCGAGGACAACAACCGCGCAGGGTCCCGGCCACAAAGTTCTCTCCGTAGCTGTCGAATATGTTGTAACCGTAGCCGCTGCGGACTTTGCCGCCGGACAAAACGTTGAGACAGAGCGAATACGCTCTGTTAGCGGGCGGATTCGTGTTGACGATATTGCGGCAATCCACACCGATCAGGTTGATATCGCCGATGTAGCTGCCCTCGGAGAAGCGAAACATGATCATCGATCCGGTAGAGCTCACGTCCCCGGCCCGTACGTCTACGATCGTCACGCCGTCGACGACATCGTCGTCCGCCTGGCGATCTGTGCTCAGCACATTGCGAAGTCCTTTAAACGTCGAGCCGTATATCAAGACGTCTTCAATGCGATCAACGCGATTACTCGGTGAGTCGGCATGTAATTTCGTGAATATCGCGGCGTCCCAGTCCTCCACCGAACAGTTGGTAAGATAGAGACTGCCCCCTTCGCCGATGCGCCAGGCGCCCCCATTGCGCAAAATCGTGGTTTTGCGATTGGCGCAATGGATCTCTACCGGGAACCGCCAGATTGGAGGTTGAAATCCCTCAAGGTCATAGCGCCCGGGCTGTACATAGATGGCGTTTTTTCCCGGGGTGAGCGCCTGCAGCGCGGCTTGCAGCGTGGTGAAATGCCGCCCGCCAGGCGCGGCGCTGTCGACAATATGCGCGACATCGCTTGCCCGGATTTTGAGCGCGCTCGTAAAGACGTCGTGATACAGGG
>JBPCXK010000145.1:0-17181 GCA_051008635.1 Gammaproteobacteria bacterium | reverse complement strand
AAATTCTAATTGCTCTGCGTTACACTCTGGCGCCATAAGGCCGTTGCCTCTCGTGTTACTAACTTGTTGTTCCCTCAACTGTTATGCCACAAGAGCGCGGCCTTTTCCATTATTTGGTGAGATATCCGGACTAGTCCGCTGCCGTACTCTTCAAACTCCTTCAAGAAACGGCTTAGGTCTTCTATGAGTACGCCTTGAACATAAGATGGTGTAATTGGAGGTAGCCGTTCGAGTTCGCGCACCAGCTCCCAGCTTTTTCGCAGAACCCTTTCCTTTCGGCTCTTTGTGACGACGTAGTCACTGAGAGTCAGTCCAGTCTCGTCACTGAGATCCATTCCGTCACAGTAACTCACGAGCAGCGTCAGCGATCCCACAAGGAATTGCTCGTGAATGCGGGGTCCGCAGTCAGAAATCTGATTGACCTGTCTACTGAGCTTGTCAAGGACCACGCGGAAGGCCGCGCTCTTATCTATCCAGTCCAGGAACGGATGAGCCGCAAGTGATTGAATCAGGTCTGCGTCCGCGGACCTCGTGCTGGGTGGCAGCGCGTTTCGCCCGTGGAGCGAATACCGTGCATCATCGTACGCCCACGGCCGGCCTTGTTCCGCTTCGATCCTAAATATCTCCCTGGCCCCGTTCAGGTAATATCGAGCATCGTCAACTGGCAGTTCGGGCAGCGTCATCACGCGGTAGCCACTGGATGATATAAGGATGACAGCATCTATGCGGACTCATGAGCGTCGACTGGAAGTCACGTAAGTCATTGAGCTACCTGGTCGGAGTGACAGGATTCGAACCTCCGACCCCTGCCTCCCGAAGGCATCTCCCCATCCCCCGCATTTCCCAGAAATCAACCAGTTACCACTTTTCCCTCTATCCCACCCTCGCAGAAAGTTTCACGATCTTTCAATATCATGCGATATCTCTCAATTTGGCACTGTGGCACAAGTGTGGCAGTTGGAGAGCTGCTAGGCAGCTTGCTGCAAGCCCAGCTCGAATCCCAGTTTCTGACTCAGAAGTAGTTCTGAGTCAGAAATTATTGATGTACACTATGGATACAGGAGAGCGAAGATGGCGAAAGCAAAGCACAAAAGAGCTGATGTTCGAGAGATGCCCGCGTATAGCGTCGGTGAGGCGGCCCACTATCTGAACGTGGCGCAACCTACGCTGCGGTATTGGGCGGGCCAAGCTAACTATCCCGCGTTGATAACACCCGCGGGAACACGGCCGCTGGCGTTCTCCTTTCTTAACATCGTGGAGCTACATGTGCTTGCGGCCATTCGCCGTACTCACGAAATCAGCATGCCCAAAGTTCGCGATGCCATCGATTATCTGGAAAAAACGGTCGGGAGCTCACACCCTTTAATTAGTCGCGAACTTCAAACCGACGGTCTGGATCTGTTTATTGATGAGTATGGGAAGCTTGTCAACATCAACCGAGCAGGTCAGCAAGTTATACGTGAAGTTCTGGAGGCTGCGCTCAGACGTATTGAGCGTGATAGATCAGGAATCCCGATCAAGCTGTATCCGTTCACGCGCAGCAGTATCGAAGACGCGCCGGCGGTGATCGTCATCAATCCTGCCTTGTCCGCGGGTCGTCCCGTACTTGCGGGAACTGGAATAGCCACCGAAGTCATTGCCGATCGGTACAAGGCCGGCGACTCGATAAAATCACTGGCGCGTGATTATGAACGCACAGCGGAGGAGATCGAAGAAGCGATCCGCTGCGAGCTCCAAGCCGCAGCTTAAAGAGTACACAATCTACATAGAGCGCAACCTGGGCAAATACGATGTGGCTGAGTGTCTGCGTGAAGCTGGCGCCAAAGTTGAGGTCCATGACGATCATCTGGCACAAGATGCACCAGATGAAAAATGGATATCACTCGTCGGACGTAGACACTGGGTCGCAATAACGCAGGATAAGAACATTCGTTTCCGCTACGCCGAAAAGCTCGCCATCATCGACCACAATGCACGTGTGCTCGTTGTCAGAGCCAAGAACATGACAGGGAAGCAGAAAGGAGAGTTTCTGGCGAGCTCCCTACCGGCCATCCAACGTTATGCCAACGAGAACGACCCTCCTTTCATTGCCGGTATTGATCGCTCAAAGAGAATTCGTGCCTACAAACTTGAAGAGTAGAGCGGTCAGCAATAGCTTTACTGCTGACCAGGGAGACGCCCCGAAACGGTGGCGTTTCTCAGTGTCCACCACACCGGGAAAATTAGTACATCAACTTGTCACTACTTTTCCATTGCAGTGCCCACGGCCAAGGCGTAGTCTGACTGCGTGATTTGAGAGGGTGATCCGATGATTGGTCGGAGTGAGAGGATTCGAACCTCCGACCCCTGCCTCCCGAAGGCAGTGCTCTACCAGGCTGAGCTACACTCCGAACTCTTTGTTTCCGCAAGCGAAACAACACCTTGCGCGTCATTTCCTCCGACCTTGGATCGTTTGAGAATCGAGGGTGCCGGAGTTTTGCCGGACGTATTCTCCGCGATGCGTCCTACGGCGTCAACGAGTTCCCTTACCTCCGGTGCGCTGTAGTGAGTCGTGATATCTCCGTTAGTCGCTGGCGTTGTCCACGGATACGCGGCACGGTCAGTGCGTTGCCGGACTGCCTGGCCGCTCACTATTCAGGGACCCTTCGCATCAACGCCGTGCTAAGGTCTTATATCCGTGCTCACCAGGATTAGACACGCTTCGGCGGGCGGAGAACCTCGCGACAGACACCTCGGATTCGATAGCAAGAACTGACAGCCTCCTCAGCTCAACGCATAGCCGAGGGTGTGCGCGGCGTTCTTCAGGAAGCTGAGGATGGCGGGATCCCCAAGCGAGCGATGAAAGCTCGGCTGAGCCGGCATGACGCCGGACGCCGCGGCGCGATCGGTCAGGACCATCGCTGGCCGATTGGCGTGCATGGACGATGGGTAACAGAGGCCTGCAGTCTTGGCCCAGGCGTCATAGAACGCCCGAGCCCAGTTGCGAGAGACGGACCGTGGGCCCGTCATCAACCCCATCGACGCGCCCGCGCGGGTCGGGAAGGCGCCGGTGAGGTCCAGAAGCTGGATTGTGCTCGCTATCTCGAATCCGACCAACCAGGGATCTTTATGCCAGCGGTTAATGACGCGGGTTTTCTGAAAGACTTCGGCGAAGCAGGTGACGGGGGCAGCGGCCGCATACAGGACAGCCCGCTCTTGCTGTACCGGTTCGTCCCCAAGGTGATGATCGAAGCGTGCGTCGATGGGGCCGACGTGTCTGAAATCGCTCCACCTCGTGGGATGGCGCCCGCCGCGGAAATAGATACGCCAAAGGATCGCACCTGCCTCAAGGGGTGCGACTTCAGGATCCAGTGATTTGAGACGGTCGAGGGATGGCTCGCGCGGGACTTTCGACATCAAAGGTCACGTGCAATCCGCACGACGGGCGCCGGATCCATGCCGACCTTCAGCCAATCGAGCGGACTGAGCACATCGCCAGCGGACGTCTCCAGCTCCGGATCCGGGGTTGTGAACCACCGGAGCACCGAAACGGCATCCAGTGTCTTCGGCAAGACAGCATTCACAACACCGATGTTCGGCACAAGGCCTTCGTCTTCAAACTGAAAGACGGGGATTTTCCAGCGACTTTCGATGCGGATCGCATACAGTATTCCCTCCCGTATCATCTGGCGCACACGAACCGGGGTCACACCACCGAGGCGTTTAGCCGCTTGCGCGGCCGACAGACTCGTGGCCAGGATCGCCCCGAAGTCGGTCGCGTACGCCATCATTGGATCGTCCCGATCCGGATGCTCCTCAACGTCCGCGCCCGCCTGCTCAAGCAACGCCAGCTCGGAAGACGTCAGCTCGCCGCTCGAGGGTGCATACAATGTGCGGTGCATGCTCTCGATGGCGTCCTGAAGGGCCTTGTTCAACGTCTGCGGCGGTCGGGCGGTCAGCCCGAACATCTGGAAGTAGAGGTCGTCGGTTTGCTGGGCGGATTGGGGCATGGGCGGTCGTGACTTTCGAATACTTTCGAGAGAAGTTAAAAAAAGTATACTATTCTGTATTGGTATGGGGAAGGGGCGGCGGCGGGCTACTGCCGGCCTGTGACTGTAATCTATACTGACGCGGGCGAAGACACATGCCGCATCATCTCGGCGTGGAAGGCCGAAAGCATGAGCAAAAAGCGTACTTTGACTCTCTCGAAGGGCAAGACTGATGGGGATCAGGTCGGCACCACCACGGATGAACAAATCCGGGCCGAGATTGAAGGTGACCCCGAGGCGCCACCCAACCGAAGAAAACCTCTGGAAGCCGGCGAGGGTAAAATGGATCAATGGGTTCGCACCGGAGAGCCCGAGGAAAACAGGAAAACTGCACCTGTTTGCCACGATCCATCGCGTGCGGCGGATCAGTAACTTCGATCGACTGAAAACCTGGTCAGCGAGATCAACGCCGTCTTGTAATCGGAATCCTGCAAGTGATCCAGTTGCACGGCTGCGCTGGCGGCCTCACGCCGGGCGATGTTTTCCGTGTAGGCGATAGCGTTGGTCGATTCGATGGCATCGAGCACTTCGTCGATGTCATCGAGCCCGCCTTTTTCGATCGCGTGACGTACGATGTCTGCCTGTTTTCGCGAGCCCTGCAACATGGCGTAGATCAGCGGTAGGGTCGGTTTGCCTTCGGCAAGGTCGTCGCCGACGTTCTTGCCGATGGCGTCGGCCGAGGCGCTGTAGTCGAGCACGTCGTCGGTAAGCTGAAACGCGGTGCCAAGGTGCATGCCGTAGGCCGCCAGCGCGCATTCCGCCGGTTCGGACACGCCAGCGAGAATGCCACCGAGCTGGCTCGCGGCTTCGAACAATCTTGCGGTCTTGGAGCGGATCACCTCCATGTAACGATTTTCCGTGGTGTCGGCGTCGTGGCAGTTCAAGAGCTGCAGGACCTCGCCTTCGGCAATGGTGTTGGTCGCGTGCGAGAGGATATCCATTACCCGCATGGAGCCAATCTCGACCATCATCTCGAAGGCGCGGGAATACAGAAAATCCCCCACGAGCACACTCGCCTCGTTACCCCAGATGGCGTTGGCGGTCTCCTGCCCGCGGCGCATCTCGGAGGCGTCGACCACATCGTCGTGCAGCAGCGTAGCCGTGTGGATGAACTCGATGATCGCCGCCAGGGCGATGTGATCCTCACGCTCATAACCACAGGCGCGCGCAACCAGCAGCACCAGCATGGGACGAAGCCGCTTACCGCCGCTGTTGACGATGTAATGCCCGAGCTGATCGATGAGCACCACCTCGGAATGCAGTCGCCGCCGGATCAAACCATTGACGGCCGCCATGTCCCGCGCCACAAGTTCTTGTATCTGCTTGATTTCCATTTAGCCCTGATATTGCATCAGGATCCGGATTTTTGGGTGAGGGCTGGACGTTCAGATTGGACGTGAGTTCCGCAAAGCATAACCGGCCCTCAGGTTTGCGGAGTAGCGTTCAAGCTGAGCGTTGCAGATACCTGCCCAAAAACCGGATAGCGAGCGCGGGAACATTTCTTTACTCGTTTAATAGTCGCCTAACTGACGGAACCCTACATTGAACACCAGCTACGGAGCGCCCTGGTGCAATATCCGGGCTAAGCCGGCCAGCCTGTTGAGTCGCGCGGAATTGTCTCAGAATACGCATGCGTAGTCGTGCCTTTTCCGTGGCAGGCGACAATTGACAAGTTTGACGTTGCGGTCGTCTATCGCTAATATTCCGCCTCTTTTGCTACCCCCAGCGCAGGATGAAATCATGTACGCGGTGATCGCCACCGGCGGAAAACAATACCGGGTCGCCGAAGGCGACGTCATCCGGGTCGAGAAGCTCCCCGCCGATGCGGGTGCGGCGGTCGATTTCAATGACGTGCTCCTGGTCGCCGACGGCGAGCAGCTTGCCATCGGCGCGCCCCACGTGGAGGGCGGCAAGGTCACGGCCAAGGTCAACCATCACGGTCGCGGCCAGAAAATCAAGGTCATCAAATTCAAGCGCCGCAAACAGTACCTCAAACACGCAGGACACCGGCAGGACTACACCGAAGTGACGATTACGGGCATCAGCCTCATGGGCGGCCCGGCGAGGAAAGAGGCCGAACCGAAACCGGCCGAGAAAGAACCCGAGAAACCAGCCGAACCCGCAGCCGCCGCAGCCGAACCCACAGCCGAGCCAGCAGCGGCTGTCGAGCCCGAATTTCTCGACGGGCCCAAGGGCGAGCCCGACGATCTGAAAAAGATCAGCGGCGTCGGTCCGAAGCTGGAAGAACGGCTCAACAGTCTCGGCATCTACCACTTCTGGCAGATCGCGGAATTCAAGAAGAGCGACATCGACAAGGTCGATGACCTGTTGAACTTCAAGGGCCGCGTGGAGCGGGACGACTGGGTCAAGCAGGCCACGGAACTTGCGGCCGGGAAAGAGTCTGATTAGAGCAGTAGCGGCGACGTACGGAGGCAAACCACCATGGCACACAAAAAAGCAGGCGGCAGCACACGCAACGGCCGCGACTCGGTTTCCAAGCGCCTCGGCGTGAAGCGTTTCGGCGGCGAGCTTGTCAGGGCCGGCAATATCCTGGTCCGGCAACGCGGCACGCGGTTTCACCCGGGCGTGAACGTCGGCATAGGCAAAGACCATACCTTATTCGCCAAAGCCGACGGCAAGGTTCTGTTCACGACCAAAGGGCCGAAGAGCCGCAAATTCGTGAGCATCGAAGCGGCGTAGCTCTCACTAGAAAGGTTGAAAAAAGCCCCGCTTCGTCGGGGCTTTTTCGTATTCGCCATGAAATTCATCGACGAGGCGACGATCAGGGTCAAGGCTGGCGACGGCGGCAACGGCTGCGTGTCGTTCCGGCGAGAAAAATACGTCCCGCGCGGAGGACCGGATGGCGGCGACGGTGGCGACGGCGGCAGCGTCTATCTGTCGGCGGACGAAAATCTCAACACGCTCTCGGATTTCCGCCACCGGCGCTCCTTCACGGCCGAGCACGGGCATGCGGGGGCAGGCAAGAACTGTACGGGCAAAGGCGGCGCCGAACTCGTCATTCCGGTCCCGGTGGGCACCATCACCAAAGACGCTGACACGAAAGAACAGATAGGCGATCTAACCCGCGCCGGGCAGCGGCTGCTGGTCGCCAAAGGTGGTACACACGGCATCGGCAACGCCCGGTTCAAGAGCTCCACCAACCGCGCGCCACGGCAATCGACGCCAGGCACTCCCGGCGAGTCTCGCCATTTACACCTCGAACTGAAAGTGCTGGCCGACGTTGGGCTGGTCGGGCTGCCGAATGCGGGCAAGTCGACTTTGATCGCTGCAGTATCCGCCGCGCGGCCAAAAATCGCTGATTATCCCTTCACGACTCTGCACCCCAACCTCGGCGTCGTCAGCCCGCAGCCCGGCCAGAGTTTCGTCATGGCCGACATACCCGGTCTGATCGAGGGTGCAGCCGAGGGCGCTGGCCTTGGCATAAGGTTCTTGAAACACCTTGCGCGCACGCGTTTACTGATGCACGTCGTCGATGTCGCGCCGCTTGGCGACGGCCCAGGGCCAGCGGAGGCTGTGCAGGCGATCTCTACCGAACTAAGCAAGTTTGGCTCCGAGCTCGCTGCAAAGGAATGCTGGCTGGTGATCAACAAGATCGATTTGCTGCCGCCCGGCGAACGAGAGGCCCGGTGCCGGCAGCTCAGCGAAGCGTTAGACTGGCAAAATCGCAGCTTCACCGTATCGGCGGCGACGGGTGAAGGTACGGACGAACTCGTCAATGCAGCACTGACCTTTATTGCGCAATGCAAATAAACCGTCAACAGCTCGGCAGCGCGCCTCGCTGGGTCGTCAAGATCGGCAGCGCTTTGCTGACCAACGAGGGCCGTGGACTCGACCTGGATACCATCGGCGGCTGGGCCGAACAGCTCGCCAGTCTGCACGCGGCGGGCAAACAATTTCTGCTGGTGTCCTCGGGCGCGATCGCCGAAGGCATGAGCCGCCTCGGCTGGCAGCAACGCCCGCACGCCTTGTATGAGCTGCAGGCCGCGGCGGCCGTCGGGCAAATGGGGCTTGTGCAGGCTTACGAGTCGCATTTTCAGCTTCACGGTATCCGCTGCGCGCAAGTGCTGCTCACGCACGAGGATCTCGCCGACCGGCGCCGTTACCTCAACGCACGCAGCACGCTGCGTGCGCTGCTGAGTCTGGGGGTGATTCCGGTGGTCAATGAAAACGACACCGTGACCGATGACGACATACGCCTGGGCGACAACGATACGCTCGCGGCGTTGGTGGCCAATCTCATCGAGGCGAATTTGATGGTAATTCTCACCGATCAAGAGGGTCTGCATGAAAGCGATCCGCGCACCAACAGCAACGCCAAAGTGATCCTGGAGGCCTCGGTCGACGACGTGTTGCTCGACAAGGCCGCCGGGCCGAGCGCAAGCCACCTGGGGCTCGGCGGCATGATCACCAAAATCAGCGCCGCGCGCCGCGCCGCACGTTCCGGCGCGGCCACGTTGATCGTCAACGGACGACAAGAGCAGGTGTTCGAGCAGATCGCGGCCGGAGCCACACTTGGTACGCTGCTGCTACCAGGCCGCGAACCGCTGCTCGCGCGCAAGCAGTGGATCGCGAATCAGCTTAATGTCAGCGGCACGCTGCACCTCGATACGGGCGCGGCGCGGGTGCTGCGTGAATCCGGCCGCAGCCTGCTGGCGGTCGGCGTTACAAATACCGACGGCGAATTTTCACGCGGGGAGATGGTGCGTTGTATCGACCCGCACGGGATGGAGATCGCACGCGGCCTGGTGAATTACGCTGCTGCGGAGACGCGCATCATCAAGGGGAAACCCAGCGGAGAGATCGAAGCGCTACTCGGATATGTTGATGAACCGGAGCTGATCCATCGGGATAATCTGGTGCTGGTTTGAGCACATCGTAGGAGTTCTCGTTGGGTGCAGGTAAGCGCAGCGCACTCTACCAACTGGCAATTGTGCCACCCTGTCGGGCGGCCGTCGTCTTCCGCTCAGCCGCGGGGGCTGGGTTCGTGCGCCACCCCGCCCTACAAAACCGTTTTTCGATTTATTTTCGAGATTCCGGGAGGGGCAAAACCTGTTGGCTGATAGCGGACGCGTGCCAGAATAGCGGCGGAACAACCGCTGCCGCTACTGCATCTCCTTCAACCGTGTATTCAAATGGCCCTTGTGCCGCGCCGCCTTGTTCTTGTGGATGATGCCTTTGTTGGCGCTCGAATCGATGACCGGGACCGCTTCTTTGTAGGCGCTCTGAGCTTTGGCCTTGTCGCCCTTGCTGAGGGCCTTCAGCACACGCTTGATTGCGGTGCGCATGCGCGAACGCAATGCGGCGTTGTGCTGACGGCGCTTTTCGGCCTGGCGGGCGCGTTTGATAGCGGAGGTGATATTGGCCAAAACGAGAGTCCCTGACTGCGAAAAAAGGTGCGCAATAATGACCAGTCCACCTGTAAAAGTC
Organism: Gammaproteobacteria bacterium; assembly: GCA_051008635.1. GTDB lineage: Bacteria > Pseudomonadota > Gammaproteobacteria > JBPCXK01 > JBPCXK01 > JBPCXK01. The sequence goes on along the minus strand of JBPCXK010000145.1, from coordinate 7,705 downwards.
AATAAACCAGCGGCGGTGGAGAGCTCGCCCGATCGCCTATAATGACGCACTGCGGCCCGCCTGTAGGGGCCTCCCATAATAAAAACTGCAAGAGCGGCAGCCCTGAGCCTCAAGCTGTTCAAATCCACGGCCACAGTCGGCTTCATGACGCTGATCTCCCGGGTCTTCGGTTACCTGCGGGATGCGGTCATCTTCATTCTGTTCGGGGCCAGCGGCTACACGGATGCGTTCTTCGTCGCGTTCCGCATTCCGAACTTTTTGCGACGCCTGTTCGCGGAAGGTGCGTTCTCGCAAGCCTTCGTGCCCGTACTTTCCGAGTACAAAGAGCAACGCGGCAAGGCGGAGCTGAAAGGGCTGGTCGATCATGCCGCCGGCGCGCTGGCGCTCGTGCTGGGTCTGGTCACTGCCCTGGGCATGATTGCGGCGCCGCTCATCATCACCGTATTCGCGCCTGGATTCTGGGCCGACGACGCCGTGCGCTTCGAGCTCGCCACGGACATGTTGCGCATTACATTTCCGTATCTGTTTTTCATCTCGCTCACGGCACTGGCCGCGGGCATTCTCAACAGCTTCGGGCGCTTCGCGGTGCCGGCGTTAACGCCGGTGTTTCTCAACCTGTCGTTGATCGGGGCGGCGATCTGGTTGGCGCCACGGTTCGAGATCCCGGTGATCGCGCTCGCCTGGGGCGTGTTCATCGCGGGCGTCGTGCAGTTCGCTTTTCAGATTCCGTTCCTCAAACGCCTCGGGCTGCTGCCGCGCCCCCGCTTGCAGCGCGCCCACGAAGGCGTGCGCCGCATCGGTCGCTTGATGTTACCTGCGATCTTCGGCTCCTCGGTGGTGCAGATCAATCTGCTTGTGGACACGCTCATTGCGTCGTTTCTCGCGGTCGGCAGCATCAGTTGGCTGTATGTATCCGACCGTTTCGTCGAATTCCCGCTGGCGTTGTTCGGCATCGCGGTAGCGACGGTGATACTGCCGCGGCTGTCGCGACAGCATGCGCAAAGCGCGCCCGAGGCATTCAACCGCACACTCGATTGGGCGCTGCGCACCATGGTGGTCATGAGCATCCCCACGATGTTCGGGCTCATGCTCCTGGCGGGCCCCATTCTGACTACGCTGATTCAGTACCGTGAGTTCACGTTCAACGACACCCAGATGGCGCGCCTGAGCATGATTGCGTTCGCCTTCGGGCTGCCCGCGTTTATCATGATCAAGGTGCTTGCACCCGGTTTCTATGCGCGGCAAGACACAAAGACGCCGATGCGTATCGGCGTGATCGCAATGCTCGTGAACATGGTGCTGAATGTTGCACTCGTGGTGCCGTGGGTGTACTCGGGCTGGCCGGGTCCGCACGCGGCGCTCGCGCTGGCGACTTCGCTGTGCGCTTATCTCAACGCGGGTTTGCTGTACCGGCGCTTGCGCGGCGACGGTGTGCTCCACCCCCAGGCCGGCTGGCGAAAGTTGCTGATGCAGGTGTCGCTGGCGACGGCGATCATGTTTGCCGTAGTCATCGCGTACACGCCTGCGCTTTCGCAATGGTCGTCGTGGCTCGTCACGCAACGCGGGCTCGCGCTGGCAAGCCTCATTTTAGTAGGCGCTGCGGTGTACTTTTTCGTGCTGCTGGCGTCGGGTGTGCGGCCCAAACAATTCGCCCTCAAATAAGTTATTCTTGCGGCCGTCAAACCAAGCATATTTGGACGTATGGAGCTCATCCGCGGTCTCTACAATCTGCGCAAACACCACGCCGGATGCGTGGCGACCATCGGCAACTTCGATGGTGTCCATCTCGGACACCGCGGCATCATCAAGCAAGTGGCAGGCAAGGCGACGACGCTGGGCTTGGCATCGCTGGTGATGACATTCGAGCGCTTGCCCGATGAGTACTTTCAGGGCGCCAGCGCGCCGGCCCGTTTGTGTCGTTTTCGCGAGAAGGTGCACGCTCTGCAGGAGCTGGAGCTGGACCGCTTGCTGTGTCTGCGCTTCAACGCTGATATGGCCGCAATGCCGGCGGAGACGTTCATCGAGAAAGTGCTGGCCGAAAAGCTCGGTGTGCGTTATCTGATCGTCGGCGACGACTTTCGTTTCGGCCAACGCCGCCGGGGGGACTTTTCCATGCTCGAGCGTGCCGGGCGCGAGCTCGGTTTCGAGGTCGCCAACACCCAGACGTTCACCGTCGAGGGTAATCGTGTCAGCAGCACGCGCATCCGCCAAGCCCTGAAACGCGGTGACATGGCGCTGGCCGAGCGTCTGTTGGGGCGGCCCTATCGCATCAGCGGCCGTGTGATGCACGGCGACAAACGCGGCCGCACGCTCGGCTTCCCCACCGCGAACCTCGCCATTGGCCGCCACAAATCGCCGGTGCATGGCATTTTTGTGGCTGAAGTGGGCGGCCTCGCCGACGAGCCGCTGCCGGGCGTGGCGAGCGTCGGCACACGCCCGACGGTGGGCGGACGTAACTTCATCCTCGAAGTGTATCTGTTCGATTTCGACGAGCAGATCTACGGACGCTACATCGACGTCGATCTGCGCCACTGGCTGCGCGACGAGGAGCGCTTCGATAACCTCGAGCTGCTATGCGAACAAATGGAAGAAGACGCGGATTCGGCGCGCGCTTACTTCGAACACAGGCTGGCGAGCTGATCCAATGCTGAAGTGGTTGGGGCTCTCTGTGGCCGTCATCGTGCTCGATCAAATCACCAAGTTGGTCGCGGTCTCGCGACTCGAATTGCACGTGGAAAACGTCGTGCTGCCGTATTTCAATCTCACGCTGGCGCGCAACACGGGTGCGGCGTTCAGTTTCCTGAGTGATTCGGGCGGCTGGCAGCGCTGGCTGTTTACCGGACTGGCGCTGGCGGTCAGCGTGGTGATCGTTGCGTGGCTCAAACGACTAGGGCCCCACGAAAAATGGACGGCGGTAGGTTTATCGCTCATTCTGGGCGGCGCGATCGGCAACGTTATCGATCGCGTGCGCTACGGCTACGTAGTTGATTTCTTGGACGTCTACTACGGTTCATATCACTGGCCGACGTTCAACGTGGCGGATTCGGCCATCACGGTGGGCGCCGCGGCGCTGATTATTCACAGTCTGTTTGCGCGCAAGGATGTTCACCGCCCGGCACGCTGAATGAGGGCTCCCCGAACTGTGGTGATTTCGCGGAAACACCAAATCGCTGCACGTTGGCCGTGGTTGCACGGGAATGAGGCGTGAGCGGAATCTGTGGTTCGGGCTGTCGGCGCCCTACCATCTGACCGACCAGCTTACAGACCAGTAGCGGCGCCGTGTCCGCAGACTGTCTGCTCTCAACAATGTCCATGTGAAGCCGTTATCATCGTCGTAAGCCAGCAAGTATCTATCAGCCGTCCGATTGCTATCATCTTCATACTCAACCTTGGCGGAGAATCTCCAGGGTTCGAACTCCCACGCGTAGCGGGCTGACAGGTAGGCCGACGTCTCCGGCGCCACGTCTTCCGGCGCAAACCCGAGCGCCCCCTCCAGTAACGTCCGTTCGGTCTCGACGTCATAGTCGAGCAGCTGCGTGAACACCGCGTCAAACTGCAGCCGACCGTTGCTGCCGAACGCAGTGTTCACCCCCAGCGCCACTTGCGCGGTATCGTTCTGAATAAAGGGATCGTCCCCCGCACGATCAGACGAGCGTTTATATGCCAACTGCCAGTTTATCGCGCTGTCTCGATAGGCAAAAGATCCGTCCACAGCCAGCATCGTCAGCGGACTATAAATCAGTTCTTGTTGGTAAGTATCGCCTTCGAGTACGAAATTCCGAGCCGGAAATCTAGAACTGCCATTAAACAATGATACGTTAACGTCCGCCGCTCGTTCTAGGTACACACTGTATCTGAGCCCTGCCTCCAGATTGTTTTTTACTCTTTCGGCAGCTTTCCGGACAGGTCTACCGTTGATGGTTTCAGGCAATGCAATGACGTCATCATCGCCATCGAAATAGCCCAGATAAATCTGCAGCTCTTTACTTTCGTCCGCATAGTAGCGTGCGTTAATCGCGTCAGTCGCAATGCGATCGTCGAATACCGGCTCCTCCAGTTGCGCGAACCGATATCCGGATATCACATCCACCGGGCCAAAAAACGGTATCTGTCCCCAGAAGACGTACTGCCTCCCAACCTTTATGTCAATGGACTGCCAACTACGGGCGAGATTCGCCTGCGACACTAGCATCTCCGTATCGTTCCTATTGCTAAAGATCTCCCGCCCAAGCAGCAGCGCTGACAGTTGCGAGGAGAGCTCGTTGCCATCAGATACCAGGCCAATGTCCGCGTACAGATTAAGTGAGCCGCCGGTGCCGTCGTCATATTCCTGGCCGAGCCACACCTGTCCGGCAAATCGTGGTGCAGCGATCGCGCTGGACCCGGTTAGTACTGCCAAGGCCACGATCACATGCAGTTCAAGCAAATCCAACTACTGTCTTCCCCGCAAAGACCGGTTGCTGAACAGTTCGTCCGCAAGGCCTTGGTTGAGCCGCATGTTGGAGAAAGTCACCCTCGATTTAGCGTCGCTCTCCTCGTTATACATGGTTTGCTCCTGGGCGAAGTACTCGCCACCATGTTCTACGATGGTGTCGGCGACCAGCGTCTTGAAGTGATGGCCATGTCGATCGTAGTAGTTGGTCTTCAGGATTATCAGCCGCGCTGTATCTATGCACCATTCGAGCCATCCGTAACCGGTATTTTCGATGATCCGTTGCGAGATCGCCTCGCCTAGAATCCATGTGCACTGCTCCGTTTTGTCGCCCGTGCTGTATCGCCAGTCAGCTTTCTTGGGGCGACCGATGTCGTAGTACGTGAAATCGCTGGACATGAAATGTCCCTTGCTGTCAGCCGCCGATATACGGTGTATCCTGCCCAGCGACGGTAGAAACATACGGCGGTCATCCTCGCCGTCGTTGTGCTCAATAAAAAGGAATGCCGTGTCCCTGACCTTTGCTGGCTCAACCAACCGTAACAGCATTTTCAACTCATTGGCTGTGTTGATCTTGGAGTAAACCTGCATATCCCGCTGCTTGATCTCTCCATCGGCGTTGATCAAGCTCAGCCGCAGATCAGCAACCAGATCGCTGAAAATGTTCTTCTCGAACGCGCGCTCAATCAACTTAGGCAGATCCGCCGACACCGGGGTATTCAGTAGTGCGTAGAGTAACCACACGGCCAGCAATCTGCCTATCCGTGCTGAAAACGTGCCTCTCACGCCGTTGACGCCGACGGGTTCGACAAAACTTGCTTTACCGGCCACACACGCAATATCGCCGGCAGCAGTATCAACGTTGCCAGACAACTGGTGAGCATCGTCAATCCGATCAACAGGCCCAGGTGACGCACGCCTGAGAACTCGCTTATCAGCAGCGTGAAAAATCCCAGTGAAACGACCGTCGCGTTGACAAGTATGGCCGGACCACCCGTCGTCAGTGCATACCGCAATGCTGCGTTTCGGTCGCGGTGCCGCTCGAAATTTGCCTGGAAGCGGTGAAGCAGGTGTATCGCATAGTCCACCCCGACACCGATTGCGATTGCGCTGGTCGCCATTGTCTCGACGTTCAATTTGATGGCGGTGGCGCCCATCAATCCGAAGTTGAAAATCACCGCGAACGCGAGCGGCACCAAACACAACGCGGCACTCGCCATACGGCGAAACAACACCAGTGCGGAAACGAAAATCAGTATCGCCGATATCATGATCGACACGAATTGACCGCTCACAACCTGCTCATTGACTGCGCGTAGAATTTCCGCCATGCCGGTAAGTTGTGCGGAAATACCGTTGTCCTGCAGATAACTCTGCAATGCCTTTCTGAACAGGCCAATTTCGTAAGAGCTGTCGGTATCAAGGAACACGTTCATCTTCAACACGTTCTGATCGAACGAAATGAGGTTGGCAAATTCCTGCGGGCGTCCGCCGACTTCGTAGATCAGCATGTATTGCGCTATCAGCTCATCGGCAGTTGCATCGCTCACATCCGGCAGGCGGAACTGATTCGGGAGACCACCGTTAGTGACCTGATTCATCTGTTTGAGATAATCACTCAGCACCTGAACCTGGCCGACATGCTCTTGGGACAACAACCAGGTTTTCAGCCGGTCAACCTTGCGCAGCAGCGCGATGTTCAGCACCCCGTCACTACTGGAAACAAGAATGGACAGGCCCGTAATGCTCTTGAAGTTGGCATTGACGAACGCGTTTGCCACGCCGAACGGGTGGCTCGATCGGTAGTTTGAAACCGTACTGAATTCGACTTTCAAGGCCGTTGCCGGCCATATAGCCGCGAGGCTAATCAACGAAAAAATCCCGATAACGAGTTGCGGTCGAAGCCCTGAAGCGCGCTCGAGAAGCCTGAATACAGGGGTAAATATCGGCGACTGGCGCCGCTGTTGCGCAGGCAGCAAGCTCAGCACCGCCGGTATGAACAGCAGCGAGAACATCATTGCCACGATGATCCCAAGGCCCGTCAGAGCTCCCAGTTCGGTCAGCGAGCGGATGTTCGACGCCGCCAGAGCCGCAAAGCCGAAAAACGTGGTGACGGATGTGTAGACCACCGGCCTGGTCAGCTCATTCAGCATGGTTCGGGTCGCAGTGACTTTATCCGAGCCACTGCTGTGCCGGTAGTATCCTTTCAGCATGTGCGCGCCGTCAGTTATTCCCACCGCAGTTAATAGTATCGGTAGTACTTCCAACGTATGCGTAAACGGAATGCGCAGAAATCCCATTAGTCCGACCGTCCACACGTTGGCGAATAGCACCACGCTAAGCGGCAACAACACGCCGCGAAAGCTCCGGAACGTGATTGTCAGCAGGAGCCCCATGACAAGTAACGCCGCGGTCGTCAGATATTCCATGTCTCTGCCCATCACACGACGCGACCAGTACGCAGAAATCGGCCGGCCGGTCAGATAAATCTGCACTCGGCCGTTGCTGCTAAACTCGGCAACTGTTTCAACAATCGCCTGCGCAACATCCGCATCACGGTATCGGTTCTTGACAAACGCGAGCGCGGCAAATGCGTCACCGGCCTCGTTGACAAGCACGCCACGAACCAGCGGCTGAGACTGCAACAATTCGACTACTGTTTGCGCGTCGCCCTGCCACCCGAGGTCAGCGACCGATTTGACCTGGATGTCATCCTGATCAGCTTGCAACAATTTGATGTTGAGAGGCGTCAACAGCGAGTCGATCCCCGGTAGCGCCGCTATTTCGTCGAACAGCGAGGCGAGCTCGTGCAGGTCCTGCTTGTCGAACCGACCGTCCGCGGACGGCCCGATGCCCATTACGATGACCTCTTTGGCTGGAAACACCCTCTGTGCAAGATTGTAAAGTTCTCGCTCCGGCGTCCCCTCCGGCAACACGTTCAGTACATCTGTATCCATCGTGATGTGACGAAAACCGGATGACGTCACCAGGGTAAGACCGATTAGTATGATGATCGTCCACCACGGGTAGCGCGTGCTGATGGCAGCCGCCTTTTCCAGGATCACGTCCGTTTACTCCCGAGAGCAAAACTTCGGAGCAGTAACGTCGTTGTCAGGAGCGCAATGAACCCAGTGCTCCACCATAGCGGTTCGCGCATGGAGACATGCAAAGTTACAGATCCATCTAATCGGAGTACTGAAGGTAGTTGGTGAATCGAGTTAAACCAGTATACCGAAAAGTGATTGACAACAATGAGCGCGGTCGTTGCAGCCC
>JBPCXK010000144.1:0-4116 GCA_051008635.1 Gammaproteobacteria bacterium | reverse complement strand
AGGCCAGAAAACCGCCTGCTTGTTCACCTCGAGTTTAAGCGGGCGTGCATCGCGGTTCCGGCTGCCATTCGGCAATCCATCTCTTTGCGCGCTCACATTGAAGGTGGTCACAGGCGTTGTATATGTGGTTGCAGGCGTTGTCAACCATCACGGGCGAGCGGTACTCGGCATCGCAGTATGAGCTGATGATGCAGAGGTCTTGTCAAAGTCGGGCACCTTTCAGGGAAGCCATGATCTGTCCCAAGAGCCAACATGGCGATAAGAACATCGGAAGAATCTCCGCTCTGAGCCGGTCATCGGCTCTGTGGGGAAGAAACCCTCCCGATGACCTGACTGTCTTTGGGAGAGCTTCGGCTGCGCATCCCAGCCAGCACCGGTTACTATCAGCGAGTGAGGACGTGAAGCAGCTTATTACTGGTGTCTTGCTGGTCGCCGCCCTCATTCTCAGTGGCGCCGTGACAGCGCAGACCGGGCAGGCCGATGACCGGTCGCAGCAGGGCCCAGGACAGGGCGACGCGCGGCCGTCCGATCCCGAGGACGCCCCGATCAGTCGTTTGCTCGCCGCTCCCGTGTACCTGTGGGAGGGCCTTACCTATCCCGTCAAGAAATTCACGATCTTTGTTGAGCGGGTTGATCTGATCGAGCGAGGCTTGGATTTTTTTCTGAACGACGAACGCACCGGTGGCGTTCTCCCGCGCTTTTCCATTGGCGGCGCCATCGACACCGGGATCGGTTTTACCGCGTTCGAAGAGAATTTATTCGATCAGGGTAAACAAGGGCGTCTGTCCTATGGATTCGCCGTCAGGGGCAATGCAATCGCGGAGGCATCCTATATCGACCCCGCTTTGTTCGGCTCCCGTTTCCGTTTCGAGACCGAGCTTGAATGGCTGGATGCGGACGAGGGCAGGTTCTGGCCTGGCGGCAACAACGCCAACGAGAACGACCGCACACAATTCGCCTTGTCCCAGTTCTCGGGCACAGTGGGCTTGAGCCGACCCTTCTTCGGCGATTTGTCTGCGTCATTTTTCACGCGGTATTTTGCGGGTTCGGGCGAGCAAAGCGATCGGGGTGAGGCCACTATTCCGCTTGCAACACCCGGCGTCGGGCCGAACGTGCAAGCTGTTGAGTTGGAAACGGGTGTGCGCTACGACACGCGTGATAATCCTTTTGCACCGGTCTCGGGATGGCTGTTGGACACCACGTTGACGTACACGGAGCAGGTCAATGGTCATGAATTCCGTTACTCAGGCTACAGTTTTCAAGTCCAGCGCTACATTCCGGTCTTTCGAGATAATCGCATCCTGCTGCTGCGCGGCCGCGTGTCGCGACGCAATGGCTCGCACGGGCAGTCAATTCCGTTTTACGAGCTGAATGTCCTCGATGTGAACCGCGACTTGCGCGGATACGAGCGCGGGCGCTGGCGAGATCGAGGCGCAATCGTGTTCAATGTCGAGTGGCGGTATCAGGTTTGGGAGGCTTTCAGCGGTTCGTTGTTCTACGACACCGGACGTGTCTTCACGCACTACGATGAGCTGGAGGATGGAGACTTTCAGCACGCAGTCGGTTTCGGCTTCCGGTTTGCCACCAGGCGACAGTTTACTTTTCGCGCGCAAGTGGCCTACGGTGATGAGGGGGCGGAGGTCTTGTTGAAGGGCGATCTGGAATTCGAGCGCAAGCGCGGCCCGCAGGTTGGAGGTTCACAATGAAGCGTCAGCAACTTGTAACAATCGCCTGCTCTTTGTTACTGGCGGGTTGCTACAACGCGAGGGATCTACCCCGAACCGTGGTGTGGACGGCCGATGACAGACGGCCCATCGCTGAGCCGAAAGAAGAAACGGAAGGCCAGTGGTTACTGTGGGATGGCGCCGACAAAATGGTATTCCTTCCGGGCCGGCAGTTCTTCAACTTTGGCCGCTTCTCCCGCGCTATTGGCACGTGGATCGGTGTCGCGGGCCCCCTGGAGGCTCCCAACGTCAACGCGGTGGACGAGGTCCCGGATTCCACATGGTTTACCAATCGCCACTTCTTTTCACGATTGTCTCCCGACGCGCTCGTGCGTGGCGCTCTGACTACTCAGGCGCCGCGCGGGCCCTGGACGGTTACCGGCGGCAAGAAGAGCACGGCGGCGGGTTTCGAGGCGCGCGACAGCCGCGGCGATATCTACATACTCAAGTTCGACCCGCCTGCCAATCCGCAGATGACCACCGCCGCCGAGGTGATCACGCCCAGATTTCTTTACGCGGCCGGCTACAACGTCCCCGAAAACTACCTGGTGAATGTCGACCCGTCCGATTTCACCGTCGATCCCGAAGCCACGATGCGCGGTAAGTACCGGGTGCGCCGACGCATGACCGAAGCGGATGTGGAGCACGCGCTGGAGACTGTTGTGCGTCAGCCCAACGGCACGCTCAGGGCGGTGGCCATCAAGTTTCTGCCCGGCATCCCCAAAGGTCCGTTTCTCTACGAGGGCACACGGCCCGACGATATCAACGACCGCATCCGTCACGAAAATCGCCGTGAGCTGCGCGGCTTGCGCGTGGTGGCCGCGTTCCTGAACCATACCGACCCCAAGGCCGCGAATGCGGTCGACATGTACGACCCGCACACGCGGTACCTGACCCACTATCTCGTCGACTTTTCGTCCACGCTGGGCGCGGATAACATCAATCAGCAGCTGCCGCGTTACGGTAATGAGTACTTCCTCGACTTCGGTACCATCGGGCGGTCCACCGTGAGCTTCGGCGCATATGTCAAACCATGGGAAGTGCCATTTAACGTCGAGTACCCGTCGGCGGGATACTTCAATGTCGCCTACTTCGATCCTGAGCGCTGGCGACCGACGTTTCCAAACCCGGCATTCAAACGCATGACATTGCGCGATGCATACTGGGGCGCCAAGTTGGTCACGTCCTTTACTGACGAAGACATCGAGACAATCGTGCGCACCGGTGAGTTTTCCGATCCGCGCGCAGAGCGCCATGTGGCGGACGTGCTCAAGGGGCGGCGGGACAAGATAGGACGTTACTATTTCAACAAAATCAATCCACTCGATCGTTTCAAGCTGACAGAGCAGGGTGAGATTCACACGCTTGGCTTCGAAAACCTTGCGCTGAGCGGTGGCTACGCGCCGTCCGCCACGGCGAGTTATCGTTATCGTATCTCCGCCGCCGGCAAAACGGTCAGCGAAGCAGTAGTGCAGGCGCCGCGCATCCCTTTGCGCCGCGAGTTAATGGGGGCGTCGGCTGCGCAACCCTGCATCGTCATGATCGAGACGAGCTACGACGGTGGCGAGCGGTGGAGCAAACGCGTTTTTGTTTATATACGCTACGAATCGGGCGCCGGGCGATTCAACATCGTTGGCATTGACCGGGAAACCTGAGGCCTGCGCCGATGACGAGCACACCGAAATTATGCAAGCGCTTACGCGCTGCCGCAAAACACGTTCTTCGTAGATTGGCGCTGAGCGTAGCGAAGCCCAACATGTTGTGTTGTCTGCAGACAACGGCGCGTTGGGCTTCGCTGTGCTCAGCCCAACCTACGGTCGCTGCTATCAACAGCGCGGCGAAATCATGCAGGCTCTTGTCCGTGTTGCCTGCAGCCGTGCTGGTTGCGGGTTGCGAGCTTAATCCGACGTTGCCGGTGCACACGGTTGAATATCGATCGAGCTCCGCCTGCACGCCTGACGCCAGGCAATGTGACTGGGCCGGGCTCGAACAACAGGCAGCGTTTTCGGCGTTGGTTAATTGTCTCCTCGCCGGCGTAACCGTCGTGCAATCCGAAGAGCGTGGACTTCGCACCGGCGGCGAGGGCGACATTGTCGTGGCGCTTGCGCCCGAGTACGGCTATAGCCATGTCACCTCCGAAGACGCAGCCTGCACCCAGGGCCAATCGGCCTGCGTCGTCGCGAGCCGCGTCGATCGGGAACTCAGCCTGGCGACTTGCGGCACGCGAGCGCGGGGGGCGGAGCAACTGCGCGGTGGCGATTCTATGGACCAGGCCGACGAGCTCGAGCGCAGCGCGGTGGTTACCGGAAAGCTGCCCGGAACGGTCAGCGCCTTCGGACTGGATGGGCCGGATCACTTCTACAGCATTACGCTGAGCGTCAAAACACGGGTG
>JBPCXK010000143.1:0-3144 GCA_051008635.1 Gammaproteobacteria bacterium | reverse complement strand
GCCCGACTCGAGGCTCATCGCGGCACGCTGTCGCGCCATCCGGTGGTACGATATTGCTCGTCGAGGACGATGATGACTTCGCCCGCATGCTGGCGCTGTACCTGGGCGACGAGGGCTACGATGTCGTTACTGTCGAAGACGGCGCGCAGGCGGTCCATACCGTGTTTGAGCTCGAGCCCGACGTCATCCTGATGGATACTCATATCCCCGGACTCGACGGCCTGCAATCGACTACACGATTGCGCCAGGCCGGTTACGCCGGGCCGATAGTGGCCCTGAGCGCGGCGCCGGGTGACGAGCTCAAGTATCAGGCACTGCAGGCGGGCTGCGATGATTTTGTCAGCAAACCGGTCGATGTTGACGAGTTGCTCGCTGCCATCCGCAGGCGTCCGCGGCGCTCCGGCGGGCTGTCAGTATCCGCCCACGTCGCGCAGCAGCGACTACGCAGCGATTTCCAATCGTCCTTCGGGCACAAGGCGGACAGGCTCGACGCATGTTGGCGCGCGATCGAGTGCAGTGACTGGGGTTTGTCCGAGCTACAAACCCTGCAGCAACTTGTTCACCGGCTCGCAGGGTCGTCAGGTTTTTACGGTTTCGCCGCCGTTGCGCTGCCGGCCGGCAAGCTGGACGAGCAGCTCAGCGTGTGTATCAGCCAGTCGCGTGTATCCGAGCAAGCTCGCGCCGAGATCGTTCGGTGCTATATTGAGTTGCTCAGTGCGCTAGCCCGCATATCTCACCACGATGACGAGCCCTCGCTTGATCTTTGAATCCACAACGAATTTTCTTCTTCTCGGAAATACAGCCCGTATTCCACTCGATCAGAAAATGCCTTGTGAATTCAAATCTCTGCGCGATCATCTCGCGCCGCGGTGAGATATGCGGGCTAGCTAACGGCCTCGCACGGGTTGACAAGTAGATGCAGCGGTTCGCGCAAAACCTGATTGAGATTCGCCGCACGCTCGCGGCTTCGTCGCTGCTCGTCAACGGTGACGCCCTGGACAGCACCTTGGGTATCGGTGTCACGACGATCGGGCCGGAAGCGCGCCTTACAGTCGACAAGGTGATCACCAGCGCCGACGAGCTGCTATGTAAGGCAAAAACACGGCGGGCGCAACGAGGTGATCGCTCTTTGGGCCGAAGCAGTCAGCTTTTTTCAGACCGTCTGATCAGAATTGGGGTACTTACTCAGTTTTCGGCCCAGTTCGTATTCGTTCCCCCCAGCGGGTTCTTGTACGCGCTTGGGGAACCGGCCCCTAATCTGGGATAATCGGAATCTTTGCTGGCTGAAACCTCACTGATGCGAATACAGATCGTATCCGATCTCCATCTGGAGTTCGGCCCAATAGCACTCGATGTGCGCGACACCGATGTCCTCATCGCTGCCGGTGACGTGGGGCTCGGCAGTGAGGGGCTTGAATGGTTGCAGCGCCTGCCGTGTCCCGTCATCTACGTGGCCGGCAATCACGAATACTGGGGTCATGACGCGCCCGCGCTCAGCGCGGCGCTTGCAAGTCTTGCCGAAGAAAGCAATGTGCGCTTTCTCGAAAACAACAGCGTCGTTGTCGGCGATGTCCGCTTTCTTGGCTGCACGTTATGGACAGACTACAACTCGCGAGACTCGGCTGTGATGAGTGAGATGCTGGCCATGATGAACGACTTTCGTCACATCCGCTTTGGCGGGCGCATGGGACGCCCGGAGGATTTCGCCGCGCAGCACGATGAATCGCGGCGGTGGCTGAGTGAAGAGCTGGGCTCGCCGTTTGACGGCAAAACAGTCGTGGTGACCCATCACGCGCCGCTTGCGCAGAGCTGGTACAAAGGCGGCGAGGCCGACATCGCCCGCTTCGCCTACTGCAACGAGCTAAGCAGGCTGATGGCTGGTCACGACATCGACCTGTGGGTGCACGGGCACGTTCACGAGGTGCAGGATTACGTTTCCCACGGCGTTAGGGTGGTCTGCAATCCGCGCGGCTACCATGACTACTGCGAGGTCGACGAATTCGATCAGACCAAGGTCATCGCGCTGTAGTGGTACAATTGCCCTCAGTTGCAGGCACGTTTCATGAAAAAAAATAGCATTTACAAAGTAATTTTTTTTAATCAAGGCCAGGTTTACGAGGTCTTCGCGCACCAGGTGTATCAGGCCGAGCTTTACGGCTTCGTCGTGATCGAGGAGTTGTTGTTTGGTGAGCGCACCTCGGTGGTCGTCGATCCTGCGGAGGAGCGCCTGGCGAGCGAGTTCGAATCGGTCAAAAGATGCTTCATACCCATGCACGCCGTCATCCGCATCGACGAAGTCGAAAAACAGGGTGTGCCCAAGGTCACCGAGCTCGACAGCAAGATCGCGCAATTCCCCTCGCCGATCTACACACCCGACGGTTCCAGCAAAAGCTCGTGAGAGCTTGTGCCGATTGCGTTATTGATTACACTAAGCGCGTGAGTTTTGGCCGGCCAGGAAAGGCCGCCGCCAGTCCTCACTACGGAGAGATGTCCGAGTGGTCGAAGGAGCACGCCTGGAAAGTGTGTATACGCCGAAAGCGTATCGTGGGTTCGAATCCCACTCTCTCCGCCACTACCTTATAGGGTCTCCCATAAGCTGTTGAAGGCCCTCAAATTGTTGATCTGCAAGGGATACCTCGATACCGAACAGGTATACTTAGGAGGTATCCCATGCCGTCACGCTTCCGTATGCGATTTCTGTGGCAGAACCCCGAAACCCGAGTTTACTACCACCGCCGTAAGTGGCCGCAGGGGCCGAAGACCATATCCGGGCAGACTTGGATCAAGATAAGTCTCCGGACTAAAGACAAGGTCGAGGCTCAGCGGCTCAACGCTGAGAAGACCCTCGAAACAAACCGACGAGTAAAGACTGCCCGGCAACGTGCAGCCGGAATCGAATTAAGCCACGCCGAAGCCCACCAGATTGCACGCGAATACTATGGCCGCCTCCTTAGATGTCGATCTCGAAAAAAGAGCCGCCGGTAAGCTGTCGCCGAACAGGTGAAAAGGGCTAACCTGGATATCTCACCAAATAATGGAAAAGGCCGCGCTCTTGTGGCATAACAGTTGAGGGAACAACAAGTTAGTAACACGAGAGGCAACGGCCTTATGGCGCCAGAGTGTAACGCAGAGCAATTAGAATTT
>JBPCXK010000142.1:0-7940 GCA_051008635.1 Gammaproteobacteria bacterium | reverse complement strand
CCGGCGGACATTTGCGCCTCGCTTATATCGCCGCCGTCGGCGATGAGCTCGCGGATGTCCGCCCGCAATGTCTCGAGATAGCGCAGTAAATCGCCCGCCGCTTGCGGCCATGGCGTCACCGGCCCGTGCCCCGGCACCGCGCGCTCCGCCGGTTGCTGCATCAAAGCTTCCAGCGCTGCGATCCAGCCGTTGATGCTGCCGTCAACAACGGGAATGTAGTCGATGAACAGCAGGTCCGACAGCCACAGTGTGCCTGTGTGTGTGTCGAGAACGCTGAGGTCGTGATCCGTATGTGCTGTGGGATGAGCAGTGACCTTCAGGCTGCGACCCCCGAGATCCAGCTCCAACTCGTCCTCTACCGTCCGATCGGGCGGAATGATGTAGTGCGGCCCCAGTACCCGCTGTTCGTGCTGCGCGGCGCGCTCGAGGTAGGTCGGTCCTGTAAGCGACTGCGCGCGGGCCAGTTTGTGATGACCGATCACGGACACGCCCTTCCCCTTGAACGCAAGCGTGCCGAGCATATGGTCGGGGTGTGCGTGGGTGATGATAATGAAGCAAATCGGGACTTGCGTGATGCGCGCTATTTCCGCCTTCAGCGCCCTGCCCTCGGCCTCGCTGCCACCCGTGTCAATAACGGCCACGCATTTCTCGCCGACGACAAAACCGATGTTGGCGATGTCGTCTTGCTCGAACACGACCGCGTACTTGCCGGGACGCATATACACGCCCGGCGCAATCTTCTCTACCTCGTTGCCGGCGCCGTCCGCGTATCCTGCGCCGCCGCACGCCAGCATCAGCGCGGCGACAAACAGCCACAGATGAGGATGCCTTGCCAATGCGCTACCGCGGAGTGCGAGAACGCTTACGACCACACAAACACCCGGCGGACGCTTGTTGCGGTGAAACGCAGGAATTGCAACGTTCCGTCTCACATATGCGACGCCACAGTCGTCTGCCGCGAGGCAGACCGTGGCTTCGCAGCGTTGCGATACGCCGGACCGGCGCGCCGTGGCGTCGAAAGCTACCCGCGTCATGCCGGTTCCTGGGTGCTGCCGCAAAAAAAGTTCTTGCAAATCAAACACCAACATACTCCTTGTTTGCCTGTGACAATTGTAGCAGCCTGAACGTGAAGAACACTGTTCCATCCTGTGACGGTTTGCCGATATACTCATCGGCTGGCACACTACTTGCCACACACTACTTGCCAATAGTGTTGAAGTTGAATGCCATTTAGTTCAGCTAAATCTAACAACTTAACTTAATCGAATTCCCCTGTCTGGGGATCAACTTAAGGAGGACGGTATGAAGGTATCGTTGAGATTCATTGCCGCACTCGCTGTCACCGTGATGACCGGAGTCGCATCCGCGAACCCGGAAGTCACGAAGATGACGGGTGACCCGAATAACTGGGCCATCTGGGGTGGCGACTATGCGGGCACGCGGTACAGTGAACTTGATCAAATCAACGCTTCCAATGTAGGTGGCATGCAGGTCGCGTGGACATTCTCCACAGGCGTACTGCGCGGCCACGAGGGCGGCCCCATGGTCGTCGGCGACATGATGTATGTGCACACCGCTTTCCCCAACAAGGTCTTCGCGATCAACCTGGAAGATCAGTCCATCAAGTGGAAGTACGAGCCGAAGCAGAACCCTGACACCATCCCGGTAATGTGTTGCGACACCGTTAACCGCGGCCTCGCTATCGCCGATGGCAAGGTGTTCCTGCAGCAGGCCGACACCACGCTCGTCGCGCTGAATCAGGCCGACGGCAAAGTCGTGTGGAAGGTCAAAAACGGCGATCCGAAAAAGGGTGAGACCAACACCAACGCGCCTGTCGTCATCAAGAACAAGGTGCTGACCGGCATCAGTGGTGGTGAGTTTGGCGTGCGCGGTTTCGTCGCTGCCTACAACATCAGCGATGGCAGCCTGGCGTGGAAGTGCTTTAGCATGGGCCCGGATGAGGATATGTGCGTAGACCCCGACAAGACCACCTCCATGCTCAAGCCGATCGGGAAAGACTCGAGCCTGACCACCTGGAAGGGCGACCAGTGGAAAATCGGCGGCGGCACAACCTGGGGCTGGTTCACCTATGATCCTGACCTGAACCTGGTCTACTACGGCACCGGCAACCCGAGCACCTGGAACCCGGTGGTGCGCCCCGGCGACAACAAGTGGTCGATGACCCTGATGGCGCGCGACGCCGACACGGGTATGGCCAAGTGGTTCTACCAGATGACCCCGCACGACGAATGGGATTATGACGGTGTCAACGAGAACATCCTTGCCGACATCGAAATGGGCGGCAAGATGCGCAAAGTGATGGTCCACTTCGACCGTAACGGTTTTGGTTACACCATGGACCGGACCACCGGCGAGCTGCTGGTTGCCGAGAAATATGACCCGGCAGTGAACTGGGCGACGCATGTCGACATGAAGACGGGCCGTCCGCAAGTCGTTGCGCAGTACAGCACCGACCAGCAGGGCGAAGATGTGAACACACAAAACATCTGCCCCGCCGCTCTCGGCAGCAAGGATCAGCAACCGGCCGCGTTCTCACCGAAGACCAAGCTGTTCTACGTGCCGACCAACCATGTCTGCATGGACTACGAGCCGTTCAAGGTCGAGTACGTTGCGGGCCAACCGTATGTCGGCGCTACCCTGAGCATGTTCCCGGCCGGCAAGGTAACCGGGGACGGCACCAACAACCTCGGCAACTTCATTGCCTGGGATGCCGCCGAGGGCAAGATCAAATGGTCGTTGCCCGAGCAGTTCTCGGTATGGAGCGGCGCGCTGGCGACTGCCGGCGACGTGGTCTTCTACGGCACGCTCGAGGGGTACCTGAAAGCGGTCGACGCCAGCACGGGTAAGGAACTGTACAAGTTCAAGACCCCGTCCGGCATCATCGGCAATGTCAACACCTGGTCGTACAAGGGTAAGCAGTACGTCGGCGTGCTGTCCGGCATTGGCGGATGGGCCGGCATCGGCATGGCCGCTGGCCTGGAAGGCGACACTGACGGCCTCGGCGCCGTCGGCGCTTACAAGTCCTTGAGCAACTACACCCAGTTGGGTGGTGTGCTGACGGTCTTCGCGCTGCCGTAACCCGTCAATCGCATTCCCGGTCACGCGCGTGATCGGGTGTGTCGTGAACCCACCCCTCGGCGACACTTGTGGCCGGGGGGTTTTTTTGTGACACCCGCGACATCTATTGACGAACTACCACAAGGTTTGGCGGTCCAAAGTTTCGTTATTAACACACTGATTTTACTTACTTTTTAAAGTAACAGGAGAGGAGGGAGACGGCTTGTGGAAAAATTTTTCCATATGAACTACAAATGGCGGGGCATTGCCACCGGGAGTTTGCTGCTGGGGGGCGTGCTCACAGGCATGCCAGTGTCCAGCCTGGCGGACAAGGAGCCGACGCCCTACATGGTCGAGTGCGAAGCGGATGCCAAATCGGGCGAAAACTGTACGGTCGACAAGAAGACCTTCGTGGGCTGGCGCATGTATCACGCGTTCTGCCACGTGTGCCACGCCCAGAACGCCGTAGGCAGCACCTTTGCGCCCAGCCTCGTGGACCGGCTCCAGGACATCGACAAACAACGTTTTCTGGCGGCAGTGGCCGACGGCTACACCGGTCAGATCGGTGTCATGCCCGGCTGGAAGGAAAACCCCAACATCAGCAAAAACTACGAAGAGCTTTACGCCTATCTCAAAGCGCGTTCCGACGGCAAGCTGCCGCCAGGGCGCCCGAAGAAACAGAAAAAGCAATAACCATCCCACACAAAAACCCAGGGGGTCAGCAAAATGAAGCTAAGCGGTTTGGTCCTGAAGATATTGGCGGCATCGTTGTGCGCGGTAGCCCTGCAGGCTTCGGGCGACGCCGGTGAACGCGACGTGTTGCGCGTCTGCGCCGACCCCGAGTACATGCCCTTTTCCAGCAAGCAGCAGGCGGGCTTCGAGAACAAGATCGCCGAGATCATCGCCGCCGATCTCGGCGCGAGGGTCGAGTACTACTGGTTCCCTCAGCGCATGGGCTTCATCCGCAACACATTGAGGCAACAGGACCCGCAAAGCCAGGAGTACCGTTGCGATGTTGTAATGGGTGTGCCCAAGGGCTTCGAGCTCGCTATCACCACCAGGCCCTGGTATCGCTCAACCTATGCGCTGGTGTACGCGAAAGGCGGCAAGCTCGACGGCGTCATGTCCTCGGCCGACCTGCTCGCGCTCGACGAAGCACGCAAAGACGCGCTGCGCATCGGCATCAACGAACGCAGCCCCGGCGCCGTATGGCTCGCCAAATACGACATGTTCAATCAGATGGTCCCATATGTTGCGCAAGCCGGCGACCCGTCGCTATCGCCTGGCGAGCTGGAAGTGTTGGACGTGCTGGCCGGCAAGCTCGACGGCGCCATCCTATGGGGCCCCATAGCCGCATACGCTGCGACTCTCGGCAAGGAGAAGTCTATCCATGTGCAGGTAATCCCGATGACCTCGGAGCCCGGCGTGCTGTTCCACTACGCCATCTCCGCCGGCGTGCGTTTTGGCGAAGGTGAGTGGCGCGACCAGCTCAACGAGGTGCTGGACAGGAACGCCGACAAGATCATGGAGGTGCTCAAGGAATACGGCGTGCCGCTAGTGGACGAGCATGGCGCCGCATTGTCCTGAAGGGGCTGTGTCTTAAGCGCAAATACTGCGGCAGAGATCTTTCGCGCCCTACAAGTCCTCCAGAATCTTCTCCAGCCTGGTGCGACAGGCCTCGTCGGTCGCTTCACTGCACCTGCCCGCCTCATCCCCTAAATCGTTGTTTTTGAACATTTTTGTACAGCTGCTCCGAAATATCCCGGACATGTCTACCAGCTTTCGAATCAGTAGTGACACACTTGTATCAAGTACGATACGAATGTACGTCGCCGGGCTTGGCGTCATCTTTAACGATATGTTTATACAGTAACTTTTTTGAGCTCGGGCTCTCGAAAGTTGTTGCACAAACAATATACCCGAGTCTCTCTCAGGTACGCGGGGTTGGGCTAATCTGCTACGAATTGACGAGTGGTATCACTTGAAGTTATGCAAGGTATGAGCTATCAATATCGCTTGGCGCCAACCATTTTGGCGCCAAGTACTTACCGAGGAGCCATAAGAAAATGTCTGACGTCTTCGCCGGACGGCACGTCGAGGAGGTTGCCGCCGTCGTGCGCGACCCCGAAAGTATCGTCACGCCGATCGCAAGGTCATGGAAACGCTGCGTGGACAACTATGGGCTTGATCCAGCCAACGAATGCAAGCCACTGCACATAGGCGGCGCCGAGCTCAAGGAGCGCAAACGCCAGCTGGAAGATGTGCTGGCCGTCGCCCGCCTGGAGTGTCAGAACCTTTACGAACAGACTGCCGGCTCCGGTTACGCCGTAGTGCTCACGGATGCCGACGGGGTGGTGCTTCACTACATTTGCAACCCGGGACTGGTCGATTCTTTCCAGAAGTCGGGGCTTTGGCAGGGCGGCATATGGTCCGAGGCCAGCGCCGGCACGAACGCGATAGGGACTTGCCTGGTGGAGGGCCAGCCGTTGATCGTGCACCGTGACGAGCACTTCTACAACTGCCACACCTCGCTGACCTGCTCCGCCGCCCCGGTTCGCGATCCGCACGGCAAACTGCTCGCTATCCTCGATCAAACATCACTGCACTCGCGAGACAGCAAACAAGCACAGCTGCACACGATGGCGCTGGTCAATATGTCGGCACGCTTTATCGAAAACCGTTACTTCGAACAATTTTACGGCGGCACCATGGTGCTGCGCTTCCACAGCAGACCGGAATTCGTCGGGGTGCTGACCGAGGCCATGGTGGCTATCAATGAGGACGGACGCATTCTTGCCGCCAACGCCAGTGCCGTCGATCAACTCGGTTACTCAAGCCGCCAGGAGCTCGCCAACCGTTCGCTGAGCGATATCTTGCACATCTCGCCTACGATGCTGGACGAACGCGCAACTTATCAGCCGCACACCGTGTGGCCGGTGCGCGATGTGCGCAATGGCCGTCGCTATTTTTGCATGCTCACTGTACAGCAACGTTCGCTGTCCGTCGGCAGCGCGCGCACTAACGGCAGGATTGCCGTCAGAGTACCGCCGGCGTCGCAGCCGCCAGTGCTGGATCTTAAAGCGTTAATCGGCGATGACGCGCACATGGCTTACAACGTGCGTTGTGTCGAACGGATACTCGACAAAGACGTGCCGATTCTGCTGACGGGTGAGACTGGCACCGGCAAAGAGGCATTCGCTCGCGCAATCCACATGAGCAGCGCGCGTCACGACGAAAACTTTATCGCGCTTAACTGCGCCGCGATTCCCGAAACACTTATCGAGAGTGAACTATTCGGCTACCGACATGGCGCGTTCACAGGCGCGCGCAAGCAGGGTATGCGGGGCAGCATCTTACAGTCGCACAAGGGCACGCTGTTTCGCGATGAAAGCGGCGATATGCCGCCCAACCTGCAGACGCGCCTGCTGCGCGTACTCGAAGACAAGGAAGTCATGCCGCTCGGCAGCGACGAGCCGGTGACCGTGGACCTGCATATCATCAGCGCGTCGCATCAGGACATGAAGGAGCTCGTTGCGCAAGGCTTGTTGCGCGAAGACCTTTACTACCGGTTGAACGGCATCACGCTGTCACTACCGGCCTTGCGGCACCGCAGCGACCTGGAAGCGCTCATTCGCAGTGTGCTCGCGGCGGAAAATGACACCAGCAGCGAGGTCGCTGTCGATGACGCGGCCTTCAGGCAGATGCTCAACTATCCCTGGCCCGGGAATATCAGGGAACTCCGTAATGTTTTGCGCACAGCACTGGCACTTTCCGACGATGGCGTCATTCGTCTCGCCGATTTACCGAAAGACATCGCATGCGCCGGAGATATCAGCCTCATGGGGCAGGCAAGCACACTGCCGCAGACCGACGAGCAGGCAGCGCCGCAAGACGGCCGTTCAGCCCTCGAATCCGCGGAGCGCGATGTGTTGATGGAAGAGCTGGAACGCAACCACTGGAATGTAACAGTAACCGCTAAACGGCTGAGAATGAGCCGTAGCACCTTGTATAGAAAGGTGAAAAAGTACGGGATCCCGGTTTCGAGCCTGGCCAGCCGCGGCAATGGTTGGGGGTGAAACGTAGCCCGCTCTCACCGGTTTGTTTCTGAAACAAAACACTTTGTGCCAGGCAGGTGCACGGGAGATGCGCCACAGATGTTGCGGCAGGGTTGCCGCACTTCCCGCACCCTTGCGTACGCGGGCGAAATTCGATTACCACTCAAAGCCTTACGGCGGCCGGGCAGAAGCGGTCCGGCGTTTCGCGCCGCTTAACCGCGCATGGCACAAAAACTGCCTGTTTGTTCCACACAATTCCGGCAAGGCATTGAATCGTGAGCGGACTCCGTGAAAGGGTTGTGCTCGACCCGACTTATCGCCTGCAGTGGGAAGAGCCGAGACAGTGTTATGTGTTGCTCTTTCCTGAGGGCCTGATCACGCTCGACCGGCACGCGAGTGCGATTCTCAAACACTGCGACGGTACGCGCACCGTCGGCGACATCATCACTGCGCTCAAGCAGCAATCGACCGATTGCGACCTTGAAACAGACGTCCCACGCTTTCTCGCCATGGCGCGGGACCGGGGTTGGATTCGCTATGGCTGACTAAGCTTCATCGGCTAAATAGGCCCGCCATTCGCCCTCCTCGCGCGGGCGCCAGGAGCGATCCGCCGAGAAATGCAAACTTATTCTGACGCGAGCCCTAACTAAAACTCACACTTACTTTCCCGTTCGTCAACCCCCAGTGTGTCCAGATTGTTGGTCTCGTGTAAAAAACCATTTATCGGCGCTCGTTCTACTACCCAGTTATGCGTAACCAGCAACATCGGCTGGCGAAGCTGATTGTTCCAACTACGAAAGTTCAAGC
>JBPCXK010000141.1:0-3850 GCA_051008635.1 Gammaproteobacteria bacterium | reverse complement strand
GTATTTAC
Organism: Gammaproteobacteria bacterium; assembly: GCA_051008635.1. Classification (GTDB taxonomy): domain Bacteria; phylum Pseudomonadota; class Gammaproteobacteria; order JBPCXK01; family JBPCXK01; genus JBPCXK01. Next base: position 3,842 of record JBPCXK010000141.1, on the reverse strand, counting down.
CTTGTTTCCAAGATTGTCCGAGCGCCTGCAGCAAAAGGCAGGTTCGCTGTCTGGGGGCGAGCAACAAATGCTGGCAATCGGCCGAGCCCTGATGGCAGCGCCGAAGCTGCTGTTGGTCGACGAAGTGTCGCTGGGCCTGATGCCCAGGATAATCGATGTTTGCTACGCAGCGCTGGAAACCCTGCGTAGCGAGGGCGTTACCATAGTCTTAGTGGAGCAAAGTACCGAGCGGGTTTTGAATTTTGCCGATCGACTGTGCGTGCTTGAATCCGGCAAATTCGTTTGGCAGGGCACGAGCGCCCAGGCTGGCAACGACTCCGACATCGTGAACGCGTACCTTGGACTGCAATCGGAGCCTGCTTAGCTTATTCCAAATGCCTACCCATGCATCGCGGCAATGCCCTGCGGGGGAAGGGCACGCACGCGAGAGCCTTCATCATGAAACTTGAGAATGCGAACAAGACCCCTCCTACCAGTGCGGAACCGAGCAGCGCGATCGTCCCAACAATGGGAACAAGTACGTTCATGCCGCCATCTTCCACACGCCCGAATCTGCGATCCGACGCGCATACATGGCGAAGTCTGTCGGCTCGCGACCCAGCGCGCGCTGGACACCGTCGCACACGTAGGCATTACGACCGTCGAGAACAGTGTCGAACAGATAGTTCAACAGCCACGTAATCTCTTCCGGCGCACCGGATTCGGCGATGCCGGTCGCAAAGGCCTCTTTCGGAATCTGGATGAACTGGACCTCGCGTCCAGCAGCGCGAGAAATCTCTTTCGCCACTTCAGCAAAGGTCAGCAGCCTCGGGCCCGTGACTTCGTAGATTTCCCCGTTATGACGGTCCTCGGTTAACGCAGCGACAGCAACATCGGCAATATCATCCACGTCGACGAACGGTTCCGGAATATCGGCGGCGTGCAACGTGATCGCTCCGTCCAGGACCATGCCGAGAAACTCGCCTTCGGAGAAGTTCTGGTTGAACCAGCTGGCACGAACCACGGTCCATTCGACGCCCGCTTCCTGAACGATGTGTTCGCAAAGCTGCGCTTCCTCCTCGCCGCGACCGGACAAGAGTACGAGGCGGTGGACACCGTGCTCCACGGCTTTTCCGACGAAAGCGCGGATCGTGTCCGTGGCGCCCGGAATCGCGAGGTCCGGCGCGTAGCTAATGTAAGCCGCAGCAACTCCATCGAGTGCAACTTCCCATGTGCTCCGGTCGTTCCAGTCAAAAGACGGCGTGTCAGACCGGGAGGCGATCCGGGTTGGTACGCCGCGCGCCTTCAGGCGCTCCGCAACACGGCGACCGGTCTTGCCGGTCCCACCCAGGACGAGGGTGATACCTTCAGGGGACTTGACGTTGCTCATTTCGGTTTTCATGGTTCTCTCCTGTTGAGTTGACACGGTGTCAATTGACACAGTGTCAACCCTAGGGCAAACTTGACACTGTGTCAAGCGAAAGTATCGAAACCCGCACACGAATCCTGGAAGCGACCGTTCGTACGCTCGAGGAGCAGGGTGGCCGGGGCGTCCGCATGGGCGACATAGCCAGGGAATCCGGGATCTCCCGCCAGGCCGTCTACCTGCATTTTGCGTCGCGCACGGAGCTGCTGGTCGCGGCGACAAGGTACCTGGATGAGCTCCTCGATGTGGATAAGCGGCTTGCCCCATCACGAGCGGCAACGTCTGGTGTCGAACGCCTCGCCCTCTATATCGAGTGCTGGGGTAACTACATCCCGGACATTTACGGTGTAGCGAAGGCGCTATTGTTGGCGCAGGACGGGGACGAAGCAGCGCACGCCGCGTGGAAAGACCGAATGGCGGCGATGCGTGACGGTTGTCGTGCGGCTATTGAGGCGCTGCATTCAGATGGGGCGCTGGCACCAGAGTGGACACCAAGAAGAGCTACGGATGCCCTGTGGACAATGCTGTTGGTGCCGAACTGGGAGAATCTCACTAATGAATGCGGCTGGTCCAAACGCCAGTATATTCGTTGGATGAAACTTCTGGCGGAACGGACATTTGTAGAAAGATCAGAGCGAGCTTCCCGGAACCCCTACTGCAATATCAGATCAGCACCGTGAAGTGAAGGAGCGGCTTGCAAATGATTACTTTCGGAAACTCCATCGTAATGCGACGTAGCAATCGCACGCAGTTAAATAGCCGGCTATTCGCCTGCCTCGCGCCTTGCCACACGGGCGTCTGGACGCCGAGAAATGCAAACTTATTTCTGGCAGAACCCTAAGCCGCCGCGTTCCAGTGATCCTGCCGGGTGTGTTCCATGAGCAACGGAACGCACCCGGCGTTGACTAAATCCTGGCGGCTTCTATGATGCGACAATAGCAAGGTCGCAGGAGAGGTTCGTGGAGTACCGCGTTTTGGGGAGAACGGGCGTGAATGTCTCCTGTGTGTGTCTGGGCACGGACAATTTCGCCGACCCGACACCCGAGGATGAAGCGCGCCGTATTCTGAACCACGCGCTAGACGCGGGCATCAACCTCATAGACACCGGTGACGTGTACGCGGACGGCGAGGGCGAGCGCATCATCGGGCGAGCGCTCGCCGAACGGGGCTGTCGCGATCAGGTGCTCATCGCCACGAAAGTCGACCACGGTCGCCGGCGGCCGGGCTTGTCTATAGACGATCCCGGTTTGTTCGGACCGAATGATCACGGTCATAGTCGCTTGAACGTCATTCGGACCTGCGAGAATTCCTTGCGGCGATTGAAGACCGACTATATCGATTTGTATCAGGTGCATCGCCCATCACCGCACATCCCCATCGATGAGACGCTGAGCGCCATGACCGATCTCGTGCGCCAGGGCAAGGTCCGTTACATCGGCTGCTCGACGCATCCGGCCTGGGCGGTGATGGAGGCGATCATGGTGAGCGAGCTCAAGGGTTACGCGAGGTACGCATCGGAGCAGCCGCCTTACAATTTGCTGGACCGGCGCATCGAGAATGAGCTCATTCCCATGTGCACGGCTCACGGCATCGGGCTCATTACCTGGGCCCCGATGGCGATGGGGGTCCTGGCCGGTCGGTATGACGATGCAAACCGATATCCGGAGAACTCTCGCGCGGCCTTACGCGGCGGATTTTATGCGGACAGGGTGAGCGAGCGGGGAGTCGAGGTGGGCAAGGCCTTCGCCGCACTTGCGGGAGAGGCGGGTGTAACGGCCGCGCAGCTATCCATTCTGTGGTGTAAAGACCAGCCGGGTATTACCGCGCCGCTCATTGGGCCACGGACGTTGGAACACCTGAAGCCTCTTCTGTCCGTGAAGGACATGACCCTCGATGAGGGCTTACGAGCGGCATGTGACGAGCTGGTGCCACCAGGGAGCTTCGTCTCCAACTTTCACAATACCGCTGACTGGATGAAGATGCGGATGATGTAGCAAACCTGATTCAGGCAGTCGACCTCCGCGTATGTGGGGGACATTTAGGGGTGTGGGAACGAACTGGCAGGTCTGGGCGGCGCCTGATTGAGCGAACGTGTCGGCCAAACCACCCGGGCGGTACCCGCTAACAAAGAGGAGGAGAAAATGAATCGAACGTTACTCGCACTCCCGAGCTTCCTGCTGATCTTCGCATGCAGCGCCGCACACGCGGCAGATATTGTGCTCAAGGTGGCGCATAACGGCCCCGAAGCGCACCCATTCCAGGATGGCATGGTGAAGTTCAAACAGGTGCTCGAGGAAGAAACCGCCGGCGCTGTCGAAGTGCAGATTTTCCCCGGCGAGCAGCTCGGGCCGGAAGAAGAAACCAGCCAGATGCTCAAGCAGGGGACGCTGGCCTGCGCCGCGGAAAGCGCGGGCGGCGGGCTGGCGCCGTTCGTGCC
>JBPCXK010000140.1:0-2703 GCA_051008635.1 Gammaproteobacteria bacterium | reverse complement strand
CAACGGCGGACTTTACCACCCCTTGCCCACCGCAACGCCGGCGTTTGAGGCGCGCGGCCGTGGACAAGGCGTGGAAAAGTCCGCCTCACCCCGGCGCGACCGCCGGTCGAGAAATTCTTGGTCTTTTGTCCAAGATTTCAGTGGTAAGGTACTAATTCGCGTGCTGCGCTGTGCGGGCTAGCTCGCTCTACCCGGTTGCAGCCGATCGAGACGCAAGCGCTGACGTCCGTCGAACAGCCGCCGGCAACCCAGCGACAGCGCAATCATGACGCCAAAGCCGGTACTGGTAGCAATCAAAAACATGATAAGTATCTGATACTTAACGGCTTCGACAGGCAGGCTGCCCGCAAGAATCTGCCCCGTCATCATACCCGGGAGGCTCACGACGCCGGCTGCCGCCATGGCGTTGATGATAGGCGTCAAACCCACCCTCACACTATCCTGGCGTATGGTGCTGATTGCAAGCCGCCAGTCGCGGCACAGTCGCCAGCACCCACGCGCAGCTCGATCGGGCCTATACACGCGGTGCGCAAGTTCTGAACTTCCAGCAATGGCGCAGACACATGCTCGTTATGGTTGCAGGAGGCCGGCAACATATCACAGCCATGCGCCGCCGCGCTCCTGAGCGATGCGTGCCGCCTTGCGGTAAACTAGCGCGCCTTGAGGATTCACGCAGGCTGCGCGGAATAGACACAATGATTAACACCGAAACACTGGACGAATGGGCTCGCAAGCTGGCAGGGTCACTGCCGCAAGGCGTCACCGCGCTGAAGGACGATGTGGAAAAGAATCTGCGCGCAGGATTGGAGGGGCTGATTCAGCGCCTCGATCTGGTCACCCGCGAAGAGTATGAGGTGCAGACCGCGGTGCTCACACGCACGCGCGAGAAGGTGGAGGCGCTCGAGCGGCGCATCGCAGAGATCGAGGCGGGCAACAAAGCCGGAATGAGATCAGATAGACAGTAAGCCCGCGCCCCGTTTACTAGACTCTGCGCCTCCCGGTCCGCAGAGCAAGGATGCCAGATGACCCTCGCGACGGCTCTCAGCCGCGCCCAACAGGGGATTGACGCCCCGCTGGTGAATGTCGAGGTCCATTTATCCAATGGGCTGCCGCGCATGTCTATCGTGGGTCTGCCGGAAACCGCGGTCAAGGAGAGCAAAGACCGGGTGCGGGCCGCGTTGCTCAATTCCAACTTCCGGTTTCCGCGCAGAATCATCACCGTTAGTCTGGCGCCGGCCGATTTGCCCAAGGACGGCGGGCGTTTCGATCTTTCGATCGCGCTTGGCATCCTCGCTGCCTCCGGTCAAATTCCCAAGGACGCGCTGGCCGAACACGAGTTCATCGGCGAGCTTGCGCTCAGCGGTGAGCTACGTCCGGTCCGCGGCGTGCTTCCGGCTGCGCTGAAGGCATCCGCCGAATCCAGGTCGTTGGTGGTGCCGCGCGAAAATAGCGCCGAAGGCGCGCTGGCGAAGGGTGTCAAAGTACTCCCGGCGGATCATCTGCTGCAAGTCTGCGCACATCTGGCGGGCTCGGCCGCGATCGAACCGTATGGACCCGGGCGGCGCGTCAGCCGGCCGCACGATACCCCGGATATGGCCGACGTGCGCGGTCAGCACCGGGCTAAACGCGCGCTCGAGATCGCCGCCACCGGCGGGCACAACATGCTGATGATCGGCCCGCCGGGTACGGGCAAGACCATGCTGGCAAGCAGGCTACCGACAATCCTGCCTCCCATGACCGAGGCAGAATCGCTCGAAGCAGCCGCGATCAGCTCTATCAGCAGTCAGGGTTTTCATGCGCAAGCCTGGGGCAGGCGGCCGTTTCGCGCGCCTCACCACACAGCATCCGGGGTAGCGCTCGTGGGCGGTGGTTCCAGTCCGCGACCCGGCGAGATTTCGCTGGCGCATAACGGTGTGCTGTTTCTGGACGAGCTGACCGAGTTCGACCGCCGTGTGCTGGAGGTGTTGCGCGAACCGCTCGAGACTGGGCGTATCACCATCTCGCGTGCGGCGCGGCAGGCGGAATTCCCGGCTCAGTTTCAGCTGATCGCTGCGATGAATCCCTGCCCACAGGGATACGATTGCGATCTGCGCGCGAATTGCAGATGCACGCCCGAGCAACAGCGCAAATACCGCTCGCGCGTTTCCGCGCCTTTGCTCGACCGTATCGATCTGCATGTGGACGCGCCGCGGGTGCCGCGCGAAATGCTGCGTTCAGAAACCGCCGGCGAGAGCAGCGCCGTCGTCCGTGCGCGTGTCATCGAATCGCGTGACCGTCAGTTGCGTCGACAGAACAAGTTCAATGCCTTGATGAGCAATCGAGACGTTGAACAGCACTGCCGCCTGGATGAGCAAACCAGCGCCGTTTTCGATCAGGCCATCAACCGCTTCAGACTATCCGCGCGTGCCTATCATCGTATTCTAAAGGTCGCCCGCACTATTGCCGACATCGCCGCCAACGAACGGATCGATCAGCATCACCTGACCGAATCTGTCTCGTACCGCTCGCTCGATTGGTTTCACAACCACGGAGGCCGATCAGCTTGAATCGCCGCTTGGCTCTGGACCACAAATTCTTAGCCCGCATATCTCACCACGGGGCGAGATGATCGCGCAGAGATTTGATTTCACAAGGCATTTTCTGAAACGAGGAATACAGGTCGTATTTCCGAGAAGAAGAAAATGCGTTGTGGAATCAAAGATC
>JBPCXK010000139.1:0-2954 GCA_051008635.1 Gammaproteobacteria bacterium | reverse complement strand
ATTGCCTACACCGTTAACGGTGAACAGGCAGAACTATTGTTCATCTTAAATGTCCCGGTGGTTCCGACTGCACTCGACGCTACGGATACGGCGGCACAAGCGTGCCGCAAGTATATGGATATTGTCTTAGTGCCCGCACTCCTCCTCAAGTGCGGGGAAATCCAGCAACAATTGCGTGCCATGGACGACGGCACGCACGCGACATACGCAACCGTTGTGGGCCCGCTGCTTCGTTCGTGCGCGGAGTTACACGCCGCCGCGAAGCAGTATTCACTCGCACACTGTCTTGCCACCGCTGAAGAAGCGGTGGCATTTGAAATCAGGATCCCGCAAGGCGGGATCTTCACGCTAGACCTTAAAACTCTGGTTGGCTCGCCGAATTTACTCAGGGCGGCGGAGAGCTGTATCCCCGTATTCTCGACGTCGACTCCCGCCGCCGTTTCGGCCGCGGTCCTTGCGTCTTTAGTCGCCGGGATTGACGAAACGGTCGCGGGTATCCGCGACATCGCGAGGGTGCAGACGCAGTATTTCAACGATGCAGCTAGTTCCTTGCGCCTCCTAAGCGACGGCCTGCGAAGCAAGGTCGAGACGCTAGCAAGAACAAGCTCTTAGGAAGTCACCATCGAGCGCCCGGGGCTGCAATCGTGCAGCCCCGCCGCTCCTAACCACGGTTCCGTATCGGCTCCTTCCAACCGTCCGCACCGCAGACTACCTCGCAATCACCTCCAACTTCGCATAACTCAACACCAACCACTTGCTCCCCACCGACTCGAAGTTCACGTGCACGCGCGCGGCGCCACCGCGCCCCTCGCTGTCGAGCACCACGCCTTCGCCAAACTTGATGTGCGCGACACGCTGGCCGATCCTGATGCCGCCGTCCAGCGGTTCCTCGATCACGGGGACGCGGCGCCCGGGTTGGTAAACGGGCTGACTGACCTTCAGGCGGGGGCGCACCTCGGCGATCAGCTCACCGGGGATCTCGCCGATGAAGCGCGAGGGCGGGTTGTAGTTGACATTGCCGTACCGGTGGCGCGACTCCGCGTAAGTCATGACCAGTTGCCTGCAGGCCCGCGTGATGCCGACGTAGCACAGTCGGCGTTCTTCTTCGAGCCGGCCCGGTTCTTCCATGGACATACTGCTGGGAAACAGCCCCTCCTCCATGCCGACGAGAAACACGAGCGGGAATTCGAGACCTTTGGCGGAGTGCAGCGTCATGAGTTGCACGCAATCTTCCCAGGCGTCGCCCTGACCCTCGCCCGCTTCGAGCGCGGCGTGCGCCAGGAACGCGTCCAACGGCGTCATCCCGGCCTGCTGCTCCGGTTCCAGCGTGAATCCGCGCGCCGCGTTGACCAACTCTTCGAGGTTTTCGACGCGCGCGCGGCCCTTCTCGCCGCTTTCCTTTCCATAGTGCTTCTTGAGCGCGCTGTGCTGAATCGCATGATCGACCTGCTCATGCAGGGGCAACATGGCGATGCCGTTGGAGATGTCATTAATCAGCTTCAGGAATCCAGCCAACGCGTTGGCTGCGCGCGCGTTGAGCGCGCTCGCCTCGATCAGCGCTTTGGCGGCCGCCCACATGGAGATCGTCTGAGCCTGCGCGTGCGTGCGTAGTGTGTCGAGCGTACGGTTACCGATACCCCGCGGCGGCAGATTCACAACGCGTTCGAATGACGCGTCGTCATCGTGATTGGCGGTCAACCGCAAGTAGGCAAGCGAATCCTTGATCTCCGCGCGTTCGAAGAAGCGAAAGCCACCGTAGACGCGGTACGGAATCCGCCGCGCCATGCACAGTTCTTCGAGGACGCGCGACTGCGCGTTCGAACGGTACAGCACGGCCACCTCGTGGCGCATGTTGCCTTGCGCGACCCAATCGAGAATCTTGTCCGTAACAAAGCGCGATTCGTCCTGCTCGTTGTAGGCGGCGTAAAGATAGATCGGATCGCCGTCCTCGCCCGCAGTCCACAGATTCTTGCCCATGCGGCCCTGATTGTTATCGATCAGCGTATTGGCGGCCTGCAGGATGGCGCCCGTTGAGCGGTAGTTCTGCTCCAGCCGGAAAGTTTGCGTGTCTGGATAGTCGCGGCCAAAATTCTGGATATTCTCGATCCGCGCGCCACGCCAGCCGTAAATGGACTGATCGTCATCGCCGACCACGAACACGGGCGTGCGCTCGCCCGCCATGAGGCGCAGCCAGGCGTACTGGATCGCGTTGGTGTCCTGAAACTCATCCACCAGCACATGGCGGAAGCGCTCGCGATAGTGCGCGAGCAGGGATTCATGGTTGCGCAGGAGCTCGAGCGTGCGCAGCAGGAGCTCCGCGAAATCGACCAGCCCGGCATGCTCGCACGCGGCCTGATACGCCGTGTAGATGCGGATCAGCTGACGGCTGACGGGATCGCCCTCGTCATCGAGGTGCTTCGGCCGCAGGCCGTCATCCTTGCGTCCATTGATGAACCACTGCGCCTGCTTCGGTGGCCACTTGCTCTCATCGAGGTCCAGCCCCTTCAACACCCGCCGGACCAGGCGCAACTGATCATCAGAGTCCAGAATCTGAAACGTCTGCGGCAGTCCCGCCTCCTGCGCATGTGAGCGTAGCAGGCGATGCGACAAACCGTGAAACGTACCCACCCACATGCCGCCGACGTTCATGCCGAGCAGACCCTCGACACGTCCGCGCATCTCCGCAGCAGCCTTGTTGGTAAACGTGACCGCGAGCACACTGTAAGGCGAAAGCCCTTCGACCTGACACAACCATGCGATGCGGTGCACCAACACGCGTGTCTTGCCGCTGCCCGCTCCGGCCAGCACCAACGCCGGACCGAGCGGCGCCGCGACCGCCTCGCGCTGGGCTTCGTTCAAAGGATCGAGAATTGGGGAGACGTCCATGTTCTGCTTGATCACAGCGACGCAAAAGCTTTTCCGCTGACTTTCATGACCGGGGCTGAGGATGGAGC
>JBPCXK010000138.1:0-2668 GCA_051008635.1 Gammaproteobacteria bacterium | reverse complement strand
TGATTTGCGCCCCGGCTTTTTTTGAGAACAAGCGATGGCTGAAGGCTTCCCGGTTTGGGTGATCGTCATCGATTACGTGCTCGGCATGGTCATGTGGACCTTGATCGGTCGGTTCGGCATGGGAATCTTTTTGCCGGAGGATAGCAACTTCTTCTTCATGCGCTTCTTTGTGCGCTCCACAAACCCGTTGCTCAGACTCTTCGCGCCGATCACGCCGGGTTTTCTCATACAACCGCTGGTGCCGTTGTACGTCGCCTGGTTCTTCTACATGATTCGCTTTTATCTCATGCCCTGGCTGCTCGGTTATTCCGTGATGGGGATGTTGTCCTTCCCGCTGGAGAGCGAATTCGCGCGCGGGGTTGCGAACTTCATCGGCAAGTTTGTCAATTGAAACCTTGAGCGTCAGCGTCGAGCCTGGCTCGTGAAAACCCTGCCGGACTATCTGCGCGAAGATCTCGATATATTGTCGATCGGCCTTAACCCGTCGATCAATTCGGTCCGCGCGGGGTTTTATTTCGCTACCCCGCAGAATCGTTTTTGGAAAGCGTTGAATGCGTCAACGCTGGTGAACGAGCCGTTGGTTCCAGGTCGCGAATCCCAGGAGGTATTGTTCGAGAGATACGGAATCGGTTTTACCGACGTCGTCAAGCGGCCATCGTCGTCGGGCTCACAGCTCAGGGCTGTGGACTTTCGCAAATGGATCCCGGTGCTGCAGGAGATTTTGACGCGCTATCACCCGCGCATTGCATGGTTTCACGGTAAGGTCGCGTACCGCGCGTTCGCGAAGTACGCGCTGCACTCGAATGAGGATTTGCCGTGGGGATTGCAGTGCCAGACCGTTGGCGACACCCAAATTTTCGTAACACCGAACCCGAGCCCGGCGAATGCAGCGTTTTCGCTGCATGACCTGATTGAGAGTTACAACCAGTTGTCGCTCGTCAGCAGGGGAGGGTGAGCTGAATCGAGCGCAAATGCGTCATTGCGCCTCTGCGTCTATTTGTCAGCTCGTCGAGAAATACGCCAGCACGGAGCGGGGTGAGTGCAACGAACCCCCGCCCAGCGGGGCTGACCTCTCACCCCTCCCGCTGCTCGATCTTCAGGTAGTCCCGTTGCGCCGCACCCGTATACAACTGCCGCGGCCGACCGATCTTTACCGGTGCTTCGTTCATCATCTCCATCCAGTGCGAGATCCAGCCCACCGTGCGCGCGAGCGCGAACAGGACGGTGAACATGTTCAGTGGAATGCCCAGACGGCGGAAGATGATTCCGGAATAGAAGTCCACATTCGGATAGAGTTTCCGCTCCACGAAGTAATCGTCTTGCAGCGCGACTTGCTCCAGCTCCAGCGCCACGTCGAGCAGGGGATGGTCGCTGACGCCCATTTCGTCCAGTAGCTTGTGGCAGACTTCGCGAATGATCCGTGCGCGCGGATCGTAGTTCTTGTAGATGCGATGTCCGAAACCCATCAAGCGGAAGCGATCGTTCTTGTCCTTGGCGCGATTGACGTAGTGCCGCAGGTCTTTGCCCGAATCCACGATCTCCTGCAACATGCGGATGACCGCCTCGTTGGCGCCGCCGTGCGCCGGACCCCAAAGCGAGGCTATGCCTGCTGACAGCGCGGCGAAGGGGTTCGCCTCCGAGCTGCCCGCTAATCGCACCGTCGACGTCGAGGCGTTTTGCTCATGATCGGCGTGCAGGATCAGAATCAGATCCAGGGCGCGCACCGCCGTCGGATTAACTTCGTACTCCTCGGTCGGCACCTCGAACATCATGTGCAGAAAGTTCTCGGTGTAGCCCAGTTTGTTGCGTGGATATGTAAAGGGCTTGCCGATGGAGTACTTATAGCTCCAGGCGGCGATGGTCGGCATTTTGGCGATGAGGCGGTGCGCCGATTGCTCCCGGTCGTGCGGATTGTGGATATCGATTTGTTCGTGGTAGAAGGCCGATAACGCGCCTACTGTGCCGACCATGATCGCCATGGGGTGGGCATCGTGCCGGAAGCCGCTGAAAAACCGCCGCATGCGCTCGTCGAGCATCGTGTAGTAGCTGATGCTGTGGTTGAACTCGTCGAGCTGCTTTTGCGCCGGGAGCTCACCGTAGAGCAACAAATAGCAGACTTCTTCGTAGCTGCTGTGCTCGGCAAGCTGCTCGATCGGATAACCGCGGTACTGCAGCAAACCTTTGCCGCCATCGATAAAGGTGATCTTGCTTTCGCAGCTCCCGGTTGCCGTAAAGCCAGGATCGAAGGTGAAGTAGCCGAGCTCTTTGTAGAGTTTGCTGATGTCGATTACCGCGGGTCCGTCTGTGCCCTCGAGCAGAGGCAATTCGATTTGTTTTCCGGTCGCGTTGTCAATAACCGTTACGCTATCGCTAGGCATGATATGTCCCCTTCAAGTGGCGAGACCGACCCGGTTGGGCTTGTCAGACGGAGGGACCGCATTCTACACAAAAACATTGCACTTCAGCGGTTGTTGACAGCGATCGTGCAGTCACCCCAAGCTGCCGCGGATGTCCATGACAAGTACCCTTCTGCGTGCAGGCTCTAGCCCGCATTTCTCACCAGGCCGGACCTCATTAGTGGGAACAACTATGATATTCAACATCTTGGCCTCTATGTACAGGTGGTAGCGGTGCGACACACTGTCCTATTTGGTTTTTGGAACAAGCA
>JBPCXK010000137.1:0-6325 GCA_051008635.1 Gammaproteobacteria bacterium | reverse complement strand
GTTTCGAGGTGTTGCGCGCGGGCAGCGGCCGCATGGTCGAAGGCGCGCCGCTCGCCGCCGCGCTGGCCCAGCGCGGTTTCCAAAGCCAGCATCTGCTCGCGGGACCGAAAACGCTGGACACCATGGTGCGCGACAAGTGCTTGTGCAGGCTCTATCTCACCATGACGCATCAGTTAATCGGGGGCGAGAATTTCCATTCACTGACACCTGGGCCGGAGCTCGGCGAGGCCGGCGACCTGACACTGTTGTCGCTCTACTACGATCCGTGGTCGCCGGAACGGGCCGGGCAGTTGTTCGGTCAGTATGAGGTCACCGGCTGATCGGGTTCCGTGCGACGGCCGTTCCGTCGACAGGGTCCAACAAATGGGGTTATGAGGAGTGGGGGGTGGGAAGCCGTTCTCATTCAAAGCCGTTCCGCACAACTACTCCGCACAGTAGTGCGTCGCCACGATAATACGGCCGAGCTCCGCGAGTCGTAACAAATGCACACGGACCCAGGGCACGACAGCAAAAGTCACTGGCTGTCGCGATTGCTGCAACCCGCTTCCATTGCGTTTGTGGGCGCGTCAATAAAACCAGGCAGCATCGGCAACGCCGCGTTGCGTGTCTGCCGCGGCCAGGGTTTTGGCTACGGAATAGCCCCTGGCGCCGGACATTGACCACGAAACGCGTTGCAGACCCAACCCTGTTGTGCCGTTTATCGGCCTTGACCTGCCTTTGGTCCCGCTCCTCGTGGTTCAGGTAAACGGATTTCGTCCTGTCCGCACCAGGTAGACACGAGGCGCGGGGACAACGCTGGACACGGGAGATCCACTATGGAAGTGACACGACGATACGGCGGTACCGGCTTTGTTCATGCAGCGCTGCTCGCAGTCCTGCTTATGGTCCAGGCCTGTGGCGACGGGGAGGGCGGTCCGGCGCCCGATCCGGATTCTCGCGTATCTCTTAACGAGGCATCGCGGCTCGCCGCGCGTGCTACCTTTGGCCTTCCATACGAAGACATCCAGGACGTCGCGGAGCTGGGGTCTGATTCGTGGTTGGTCCGGCAGTTCGAGCTGCCTGTTGGTCTGCACAAAGCCACTGTCTCGCACCTGCAAGCCCGTTCGGCGCGCGGTGAATTCGACGCCATCAGGCAGGAAGATCCCGACTTCGAGTTTCTGTTTCGACGCCTCTCCTGGTGGCACACCACGGTCACCAGCACCGATGTATTGCGTCAGCGGGTTGCCTTTGCGCTCAGTGAGATCTTTGTCGTTTCGGAAATCGACGCATTGGCGGTCGATCCGTACGCGCTGAGTGACTACTACGACATGCTGCTTACCCACGCATTCGGCAACTTTCGTGATTTGCTTCGCGCCGTGACCTTGCACCCCTCAATGGGTATCTACCTGAGTCATGTGAACAATCGCAAGGCTGACCCGGCCAACAACACGTTTCCGGACGAGAACTATGCGCTCGAGGTCATGCAGCTTTTCTCGATTGGCCTGTTTGAATTGAATGAGGACGGTTCGCGCAAGCTCGACGCCACCGGCGCCCCGATTGCTACCTATGGCAACACCCAGATTCGCGAGTTTGCCAAGGTATTTACGGGCCTGTCTTTCGGCGGGCCGAATGCCGCGTTCGGAAACGACCAGTCGTGGTTTCGGTCGCCGATGATCATGTTTGACGCGTTTCACGAACCGGGCGAAAAGCGCCTGCTCAATGACTTCGTCGTCCCCGGCGGGCAAACCGGTATGGCGGATATCGAAAGCGCCATCGACAATCTGTTCATGCACCCGAACGTCGGGCCTTTTATCGGCAGGCAACTCATACAACGGCTCGTAACGTCCAACCCCTCGCCTGCATACATTGCACGCGTCGCGCAAGCCTTCAACGGTGATGCGACCGGTGTGCGGGGCGACATGAAGGCGGTGGTCAAGGCCGTCCTTCTGGATCCGGAGGCGCTCGAAGCGCCGGGCTCTGTCGAGCATTTCGGCAAGGTACGCGAGCCCATCGTGCGTTACCTCTCGTTGTTGCGCCAGTTCAAGGCTTCGAGCCCGGACAACTTTTACGCGAGCACGGGTTTCGTACTACAGGAGCTTACGCTTCAACATCCACTCTCGGCCCCCAGCGTGTTCAACTTTTTTCTGCCTTCGCACACCCCGCCTGGCGAGATTGCGCAAGCCGGGCTAGTAGCACCCGAGCTGCAGATCACCACCAGTAGCACGATCGCCGGCATTACCAATCTGGTGGACTTCGCGGTCAACGGCGCTTTCGTGAACGACTTCTCGACGGCGCCGTTCTCTGCTGCGATGCTGGACATCAGCGACTATGTTGCCATAGCCGGTGACGCCGACGCGTTGATAGACAGGCTGGATACCGTATTGACCTACGGCACCTTGTCCGCGGAGACGCGCACGGCGATCAGAAACACGATTGTGCTGGTCGACGATCTTCGCTTTCGCGTCAACACGGCGATATATCTCTTCATGATCTCGCCGGACTACGCGGTACAGACTTGAAAACGGGAGGATAGCCACATGGTTTCTCGTCGCAGATTTCTCACTCACGGTTGCGCGCTCGGCATGGCGTCGGCGACGTTGTCGAGCTCGCTGCTGCAACTCGGTCTGGCCCGCAACGTCGCGGCCCAAGGCGTCACGGGCTATCGTGCCCTCGTGTGCATTTTGCTGGCCGGCGGCAACGATTCATACAACATGCTCGTGCCGCTGGACAACGATCAGTATGCGGAGTATCGGAACATTCGTTCCGATCTCGCATTGGAGCAGAGCTCGCTGTTACCACTGACGGGCACGGCGGCGAATGGCAGAACATACGGCGTGCATCCCGCCATGCCGGAGCTGCAGTCGTTGTACGACAGTAATGACGCCTGCCTGGTGGCCAATGTGGGCACGTTGCTGGAAAAGGTGGATGCCGCGGCCGTGGCATCAGGTTCAGCGCAGTTGCCGTTGGGCCTGTTTTCGCATTCGGACCAGATTGCGCAATGGCAGACCGCCGTGCCCGACGACCGGAGCGCGCAGGGCTGGGGCGGGCGCGTTGCCGATCTGGTGAATTCGACGAACCTGGCCAACGGCATATCCATGAACATCTCGCTGTCGGGCACGAACGTATTCCAGAGCGGTAACACGATCGCTGAATACAGCATACAACCCGAAGGCGATGGCGCGACCGGAATCAATGGCTACGACGACGGGACCGGGTTCGGCACGTTTCGCAAGCGCATGCTGGACGACCTGTTGGGTGTTCAGCAGCCGCATATCCTGCGCCGCGAATACTCCCGGCGCCTGCGCAACGCCATTGACAGCCAGAAAACATTCGTCGAAGCAATCAGGACAGCGCCGGAGATCACGACTGTGTTCTCCGACGGCGTGTTCTCCCAAAGTCTGCGACAGATCGCCCGTGTCATCGGCGCGCGTACGGCGCTGGGCGCGCAGCGGCAGACGTTCTTCGTAACGGTCGGCGGCTGGGATCATCATGACGAGGTGCTCAACAATCAGGCCGGGCTGTTGCCGCAAATCAGCAAGGGCCTGCGGGAATTTCGCGATGCGCTGGTGGAGCTCGCCGTCTTCGACCAGGTCACGACGTTTACCATCTCGGATTTCGGCCGCACGCTCACGTCCAACGGCAAGGGTTCAGATCATGGTTGGGGCGGACATCACGTCGTTATGGGCGGCGCGGTCAACGGCGGGCGCATCTTCGGTGACTACCCGTTGCTGTCATCCACGAGCCCACTGGATGTGGGCCGTGGAGTTTATGTTCCGACAACGGCGGTAGATGAGTACTTCGCCGAGCTCGCGCTGTGGTTCGGTGTGGGCGCAAGCGATCTCGACACCGTGTTACCGAACGTCCGGCGATTTTATGTGCCGGAATCGGCAGCTGCCCCCCTCGGCTTTATGGTGAGCAGCTAGCCCGCATATCTCACCACGATGACGGCGCTGGCTTGATCTTTGAATCCACAACGAATTTCTTCTTCTCGGAAATACAGCCCGTATTCCGCTCCATCAGAAAATTCGCTGGAAATTCGAATCTCTGCACGATCATCCCGCCCCGCGATGAGGTAAACCCAACAGGGCGTACGCGGCACTAACGAGCATTCAGCCGAATGAATGAGCCAGAGCCGAGTGATGAACAACTTGTACACGCATTTCAGCAAGGCCACGAGGATGCGTTCGACGCGTTGGTCCGGCGTTTCCAGGATCGCATTTTTCGCCTTGCCCTGGTCTGGCTCCACGATCCGCAGCAGGCCGCCGATGTCGCGCAGGATGTCTTGGTGCGCGCATACCGCGGCCTCAGGTCGTTTCGATTTCGCGCCGCCCCCTTTACCTGGCTCTACCGCACGACACGCAACGTGTGCCGCGAATACAATCGCAGGCATAGCACGGAACCTCTGGAGCACGAGCCGGAGGATCCCGGTCCGAGCGCCGATGACCGTTTGCGTGACTGGCAGAGCGCGCGCGCTATCAGGGAATTGGTGGCGCGACTGCCTGACAGGCAGCAACAGGTTGTCGTGCTGCGTGTCTTCGAGGAACTGTCCGTGGCGGAAACGGCAAAGGCCATGTCGTGCCGGGAGGGCACCGTGAAGGCGTTGCTGCATAAGGCGATGACAAAGCTGAAGCTCAGCGCGCAGATACTGGAGGCGAGTCGGTGACTGAAGAACAGCCCCGTAGCGCCGCCGACATTGCGCGCCTGAAGCGAGACTATCGGCATATAAAGGCGCCCGCTTATCTGGCAACCCGGGTTAACGCGCACGTATCGCAATCGCGGCGGCACGCTCTTCGATGGAAGCCTGCACTCGCCGGCGCGGTCGCGCTGGCTTTGATGTGGGTGGTGTTTGTCCCCGACGGGCTGTTGACGCGGGGCGAACATCCATCATCGGTGCTTCAGGCTGCTTCAATGCCATCGCTCGCGCGGATCGGCAGCAAGCTGCCTTCGTCGGGCGCGATCGGCGTGCCCGGCGGCGTGCGTTTCAAGTTACCGAAGATGCCGCGCATGCCGGCCCGGCCCCGAATCAAAAAACCGGACGAACATCTACCCAGAACTGAATTAAATGCAATCAGGAGAGTGTAATGAACAGAATCAAACGAACGTTGGCCATCGCGATGACTACCTTACTGCTCAGCGCAGGCACGGTAGCGCACGCGCAAAAGCCGCAGGATCTGGAAACGATGCAGCAGTTCATGAACATCATGACGGGGTACTTCAACATCATCGAGTCGTCGCACCAGTTCGCATCCGACGCCGAGAAGTCGGCGATCCTCCAGATGTACAAGATCCAGGAGGTCTATGATGAACGCGGCGAGAAGGCGAGGGCTGCGGAGATATTTCGTGAGGTCATCGAGAACTCGCAAAATCCGACGATTCGCAACGCGGCCTTCGTTCTGCTGGGCGATCTGCTGAAAGAAACAGGCCGTACCGACGAAGCCGTTACCGTGCTGCGAAAGGGGCTGGCAGAAAATCTCAGGAATGCGAACTAAGCTCTACGGCCGATCAGAAATCCGGTGCGCACCGATGACGTGCCCCGACTCCTAATGCTCGAGCGCGCCCAGCTCGTAGGCGTCGTGAGAGGGCGAACCCCACCATCAAACAAGCGGCCGCCGGTGGAGTTCGCTGCTGATCTCGCTCCGCCGCGGGGGGATGGTAGTCCTGCGAACCGCTTGTGGAGCGCACCGTTTGTCCTCTGTCGAAATCCGATGTTCCCTAGCACCCTATCTCACTGAATACCCAGACGTGTAATAAAGAGATACATTAAAAAACAAAAGATGTTAAGTTATCGACACAAAAGGGAAACGACTTCGAGGGGGCGTGCAGGACGATGTCGGACTCAGTCGATACCAGTTTCACATTCAACGCACCTCCAACTCGTGCCGCTGACGGGCTCACAAACCCGCCGCTCAACCGCGGTTATCTTGCTTGCCTGACCCTTTGTCTATGCCTGGCGCTGACTCTCTCAACGCCGGCTACCGCTATTACCTGGACCCAGACCTCGGGCCCGCAGGGCGGTCAGGTCAACAGCATCGAGCAGGATTCCAGCGGCCGTTTGTTCGCGGCGACTGGCGGCGGGGTGTTCACGCGCGCCGATGATGGTGTGGAATGGTCCGCAGCGAATCGCGGCCTGCCATCGATCAACATCGTCCAACTCGTGGTCCTGCCAGGCGATCACATTCTGGTTGCCTGTGCCAGCGGCGCGAATCGGGTAGATCTTTATCGTAGTGAAGACGGCGCTCAGAGCTGGCGGCTGTCGGGCGCCGGACTGCCGTTGGAATTTGCGCCACGCCATCTGTTTGCCGCTGCTGGCGGCATCATCTATAGCGGTGGCAGCACTGTGTACAAA
>JBPCXK010000136.1:0-9314 GCA_051008635.1 Gammaproteobacteria bacterium | reverse complement strand
CCTGCATCCCAAGGTAGCTGACGCCCGGATTGTCGATCCATACCACGCCTTTGTAGAGCCCGCCGGGGTACAGGCGGTTGTGCGTGCGCAGCTTCAGGCTGTCTTGCATGAACGGGAAGTGATGCAGATAGCCAGTACACAGGATAACGGCATCTATTTCGCGCGTGCTGCCGTCCTTGAAGTGCACCGTACTGCCATCGAATCTGGTCAGTAGTGGAAGTTCTTCAATGCCGTGCGGCCACTTGAAACCCATCGCGCTGCTGCGGTAAGTGCAGGTCACAGACTTGGCGCCGTATTTCAGATTCTGAAGCGCGATGTCTTCCGCGGAGTAGCTGGCGCCAACGATCAGCAAACGCTCACCCGCGAACTCGCGTGCATCGCGGAAGTCGTGGGCGTGCATGACTCGGCCGGGAAAGCTGTCGATGCCCTGGAAGTGCGGCACGTTCGGCACGGAAAAGTGGCCGGTGGCGACCACTACATGATCGAACTGCTCCGTGGCGTCGCGGCCATCCGACAAGTCGGTCGAGCGTACGTTGAACCTGCCGTCGCTCTGCGAGTAATCGACGTATCTGACCGGCGTATCGAAACGGATCTGCTTGCGGACGTCGGCAGCCCTGGCGCGCCCGAGGATGTAGTCGCGCAGCACAGCGCGCGGTGGAAATGACGGTATGGTCTTACCGAAGTGCTCGTCGAAAGAGTAATCGCCGAACTCCAGGCACTCCTTGGGCCCATTCGACCAAAGATAACGGTACATGCTGCCGTGCACGGGTTCCCCGCGCTCGTCGAGACCCGTGCGCCAGGTATAATTCCACAGGCCGCCCCAGTCGCTCTGCTTCTCGAAGCACACGACCTCGGGGACATCCACGCCTTTGTGCGCGGCCTGCCGAAAGGCGCGAAGTTGCGACAGGCCGCAGGGGCCGGCACCGATGACGGCGACACGTTTGCTCATCTCATTCTCCTTGGTGTACTTATTCGTTTGTGTCTCGACGCATCTTAGCGGCACAGGGCATTGATTGTTATGCCCGCACGCGTTTTTTCTCCGGATCGTAAAACGGAAAAGGCACGACGGTGGCCGGAATACGCTTCTGGTGTCCGTCGATCTTGCCGACTTCGACTTGCGTGCCGACCTCAGCGTGCTCGATGGCCATGCGGCACAGCGCGATGTTCTTGCGCAGCACCGGTGAACGCGTGCCGCTGGTCACAACGCCAGTCTGATTGCGCCCAACGTGCACGCAATCGCCGTGCGCGGCGGGTTCCTCACCCGCGAGCTCGAGCCCGACCAGGACACGCTGCGGGCTCGCGTGACGTTTGACGATCGCGCCCTTGCCGATGAAGTCCTCGTTGTCCTTGAGCGCGACCGCGAAACCGATACCAGCCTCGAACGGATCGGTCTGATCGGAAAACTCGTAGTTGGCGAACACGAGCCCCGCCTCGATGCGCAACATGTCGAGCGCTTCGAGACCGAGCGGGGTCAGGTCATGCGGTTCGCCGGCCTGCCATACTGCATCCCACACTGTCACCGCGTCCTTTGGGTGACACCAGATCTCATAGCCCAGCTCGCCGGTGTAGCCCGTACGCGACACGACAACCGGGATGCCATCGAAGCCACCGATTCTGCCGATCGTAAAACGGAACCACCCGAGCTCTTCCATCGACGGCTGCGCAGGCGGCGTCCAGATCACTTCCTTGAGTATGTCGCGACTGCTCGGCCCCTGCACCGCGACGTTATGCAGTTGATCCGTTGACGACTTGACCCACACACGCAGACCCAGTTCCTCCGCCTGCTGGCGCAACCACAGGCCGCTGTAGTCGTCGCCGCCAATCCAGCGGAAATTGTCGGCGCCGAGGCGGAACACCGTGCCGTCGTCGATCATCCCACCGGTGTCGTAGCACATGGCAGTGTACGTCACCTGCCCTACGGCCTGACGGCGGATGTTGCGCGTCGCCGTGCGTTGCATGAGCGTTTCAGCATCCGGACCCAGCACCTCGAATTTACGCAGCGGAGATAAATCCGTAATGACGGCTTTTTCTCGGCACGCCCAGTACTCCTCGATCGCGCCGTGTTTGGTGAAATTGTTCGCCAGCCAGAAGCCGCGGTATTCGGAAAAGTTGCGCGTCAACTGCGACGTGCGCGGATGAAAGGCAGTTTCTTTGGTGAGCTGCAGATCTGCGTCAGTGGTCATTCTATAGGCAATCGCTTTGGAAAAGGTGTTCTTGGCTGAGTAAACCCGTACGTGTATATCGGTCGGATTCCAGCCGTTGGCCGGGTCGATATCGCACGGGCAAGCGGAAGAAACGCAGACCAGATCGCTGAGCGCACGCAGCAACACATAGTCGCCCGGCCGCGACCACGGCTCGTCGAAATAAAGCTGATTCTGGTCGTCGATGTTGGTGTTGAAAAAAAGATTGATCGCCGGCCAGCCGCGACGTGCGGCAACGCTATACGGCGCCAGCACTGTGTTGAAATTATCCGAGCAATTCACATGGCCCGGATAACCCATATCGTCGTAGTACTTGGCGGTGCACGCCAAACCGTAGGAATCGTGACGCCCACAGGTATCGCGCACGACTTCGAGCAGGGGCTGCATGTCCTGATCGTAGTATTTGGAATATAAGCCCGGCCCGGGATACGCCGCGCCCATCAAAGTACGCGTCGTCGTGGGGTCGATGTTGCGCTCCACGCCCTTGTCGAGCATGGCCACGTTGAACGTTTGCAAATCGGAACACTCGCGACCCTCGACATCGATGATTTGAATAAATTCGCCCGCCTTTACTTCATAGGTCTCCGCCGTGCGACGGTGGACGCGCAAATCGATTCGCGGGTCGGCGAGCGGTTCGGGCAACCGCGGCGTTTGATCCGGATCGATGTTGTCGCGGGTAACGACGACGGTCAGATCGGTCGGGGGATTCTGTTGGTCGACGCGCATGGGCGCGCCGGGTGCGGCGACGATGCAGGTCAAATCGCGTTCAGCGGTGAATGCTGCGTTCTCGCCCGGCGGTGAATCTTCATTGAAGAGGTGAACGGCCCGCGCGTCGCGCGTGCGAATATTGCGCCGCTTCAACGCCGCCAGGACCGTGCGCGCGTCCTCACTTGCGCCGGACAGGATAGTGTTGATGCCGTCGGCGCGACCTCGACTCTCAGCGCTCAGGGCTGCCGAATTCTCCTTGCCGTCATGATCGAAGGCGACGAGCTCACATCGCTGGCGGCCTTCGGGGTCGGTGACCACCAGCCGATCGCCGGACCGCAGGGCAATGGCCGTCACGCCGCCACCGCGCACGCGATAACGTTCGACACCCCGTGGCAGTTGCCGCAAGCCGGGTTCTCTCAAGCGAGGACGCTGCACTGCTACCATTGCCAGACCCTGAAGACCGTGGACAAGGGTCATTATTATGAGTAGCAACGACGATGTTAATACTCCTATTTAAATATTCACCCCCGTAGCTCCGGCAGCTCGTGTATTTCCTGTCAGGAAAATTTGTTTATCTTCAGTTTGACACCGTCCAGCCGCTGGCGTAGTCTAGATTTTAGCGGACACGAAGTGAATCAGGCACGCTCGGGGCTCCAGCGACGTGGCCTGACACGCTATTGATCACCGCCGATCGTTTAACTACGCTGAGACATTTCCGCCTGCCGGCCGCAAGGCCGTGCGCTTCAGGAGGTAACTGCAATGTGCGGCATTGCCGGGATACTGTTCAAGACCACACCCGACGGGAAAGACACCGGTCAAGCGCTCATCGACATGCTGGACGGGTGTCAACACCGCGGCCCGGATTCCACCGGGTTTGCGCTCTACGGGCAGTCCGAAAAAGGCCGCCTGCGGCTTCGCTTCTTCGTCGGCGAGGGAGACGAGACCGCCAACACTATTACGCGGATCAAACAGGCGCTCGCCGAGCGTAGCGCGGCCATCATCGAGGAAGAAACCGTCGGTAACAATTACCGCGTCAGTGTCGATTACGACGGGGACCTGCAACAGTTTGCCTATGCCATGGAGAAAGTCGCCAAGGTCATATCCATCGGCTCCAGTCTGGAGATCATCAAAGACGTGGGTGGCGCGCACGACGTGGACGATCGCTATCTGGTGCGCAACTTCCGTGGCACGCACGGCCTCGGGCACGTGCGGCTGGCGACCGAGTCCGACGTTAAACCCGAGGCCGCCCATCCGTTCTGGGCCACGGGATTCGGCGATATCGCGATCGTGCATAACGGGCAGATTACCAACTACTGGAAGATGCGCAGGCGTCTCCAGCAGCGCGGCTTTGAATTTACGACCGATAACGACAGCGAGCTCATCGCCGTCTACCTTGCCGACAAGTTGTCGCAGGGAATCACTCTGAAAGAGGCGTTGAAAACGTCAATCGATGACCTGGACGGCACGTTTTCGTTTCTGGTGTCGACCGAGGACGAAATCGGCTATGCCAAGGACCGGCTGGCGGCCAAGCCAATGATCATGTACGAGACGGACGACCTCGTGGCGGTGGCCTCGGAGGAGGTCTCGCTCAACCGCCTGTTCCCCGGTCAGGCGCTCGACACCCGCGAACCGCCACCCGGCACCTACAGCACATGGTCACGATCGATCTAGCGCGAATCCCGGTCCGCGAAGCCAACGAGCAAATCCGGGAGCTCGCGGCCCAGGGCGAAGACGTCGAAATCATCAACCCTGACGCGCGCCACCATCTGGGCGTCGGGGTCATCGACCAGATCAACATCAAGATTCGTGGGTCCGCCGGTTATTTTTGCGCCGGGCTGACCGATGCGGCGCATTTCGAGGTCGACAACAACGTCGGCTGGGGTCTCGGCGACAACATGTATACCGGCTCGGTGATCGTCGGTGGCAACGCGGGCGCTATCGCGGGTGTGGCGATCCGCGGCGCGGAGATCGTCATCCACGGCAACATGGGCTCGCGCGCCGGTCAGGTGATGAAGGCGGGCGTGCTGTGCTGCGCCGGCAATGCCAACTTCATGGCCGGTTATATGATGTATGGCGGGCGCATCATCATCCTGGGCGACTCTGGCGAGCGAGTCGGCGAAGACATGGCCGGCGGGGATATCTTCGTCGGCGGCAAGGTGCTTACGCTCGGTTCGGATGCCGAGGTCGTGGATATCGAATCGGAAGAGCTCGACAGCATTCGCGAATTCCTCGACCGCTATGAGCTGCCCTACAAGAGCGGTTTCAAAAAGGTCGTCAATGCGGGCAAACGGCTTCGCTACGCGACCAGCGAGCGGCAGGTTCGCAGCATTCCTTTCTTCAATTTCTCGGGGCCCTCGGATTACTGGAACCCGAAAATTCAGGAAGACATCTACATCAAGTCGCAGATCGGTCGTTACCGCATTCGCGGTTACGGCGGGGCGCGCGCGCTGCCGCATCTTGCCGATCTCGCCTTCAGGAAAGACCTTTCGCACGCCGGCAACGACGCAGATGTCGTGTCGAAGATCAGCATGCACACCGAGATCGGCGGTATCAACGGCGCGGGGCCGCTGAAGCTCAGCATGCCGGTGATGATCGCGCCCATGAGCTACGGTGCGCTCTCTCGCTCGACCAAACAGGCCATCGGTATGGCGTCCACGCTCTCGGGCATTGCGGAAAACACCGGCGAAGGCGGTATGAGCGATGCCCAGCGCGATGCGGCCGAGCAGCTCGTGTTTCAGTGTCTGGGCGGCCGGCTCGGTTGGAACATTCACGACATGAAGCGCGCCAACGGACTCGAGATTTATATCTCGCAGGGCGCCAAGCCGGGTTTCGGCGGCCAGCTCATGGCCAAGAAGGTCACGCCGGAGCTTGCCGCCATCCGCGGCATCCCGCCGGGTATCGATCTGCGCTCGCCGTCACGCCATCCCGACATCCTCGGCGCTGACGATCTGGTGATCAAGGTCGAGGAATTTCGCGAGGCGACCGGTTATCGCTTGCCGGTGAGCGTGAAATTGGGCGCCGGGCGCGTGCGCGACGATATCAAAATTGCCGTTAAGGACGGCTTCGACTTTGTCGAGCTCGACGGTATGCAGGGTTCGACCGGCGCTGGCGCCGCCGAGGTCATGGAATATGTTGGTATTCCGACCGTCGCCGCGATCGTCGAGGCGCTGGAGGCGCTCGAGGAAATCGGCCGCCGCGACGATATTCAGATTGTGCTCATGGGCGGGATCCGCGACGGTATCGATGCGGCCAAGGCGTTGTGTCTCGGCCCGGACGCGATCGCGCTCGGGACCTCCACGATTATCGCCGGCGGTTGCATCGCCTGCATGCAGTGCCATGTCGGCCAGTGCGTCACCGGTATCGCCACGCAGGACCCCGAGCATGAGAAACGTTATGAGCCGAGCGTGGAAGCGCAGAATATTCATCGCTTTCTGGAAAGCGTGCGCTTTCAGATCGCGGCGATCACGCAGGCGCTCGGCTACGATGATGTGCAAAAACTCTCGCGGGACGATCTCGTCGCGACCACCCCGGACGCCGCCACGATGACCGGGCTGCCGTTCGACCCGGCCTACCGCAAGATCAATCCCGAGATTCAGATCAAAGCGGGTTAACCCGCAGGGCGATAAGGAGTAGGAATGGTTGATTTCAACCGCGATACCGGGAGCCTGGTGTCCGTCCTCGTGAGATATGCGGGATAAATGGCTGTTTACGACATCAACCGCATCCTTGTGCCTGACGCGCCGCCCGAGTACGAGGATCACACACCGGACATTCATTACGTGCCGGCGCCGTGTCAGGTTGCGTGCCCGGTGGGCACCGACGCGCCGTCTTACATCGGCTACATCTGGGAAGGACAACTCGAAGAGGCGTTCGAGGCTATCACGTCGACCAACCCATTCAGCTCGATTTGCGGACGCGTATGTGACGCGCCGTGCGAGCCCGCCTGCCGGCGCACGGACAGTGACGGACCGCTGCAGATCCGCAATCTGAAACGATTCATCATGGACGCGGTCGGCCACAAATACGATCCGCCGCCGGCGCCGGTGAGGCAGAAAAAGACGGTCGGTATCGTTGGCTCGGGCCCCGCAGGCCTGACCGCGGCTCACGATCTTTCGGTCGCCGGCTACGAGGTGCATGTCTACGAGATGACCGATCGCCTGGGTGGGATGATGATCTGGGGCATTCCCGCATTTCGCCTGCCGCCGGGAATCATCGAGGAAGATATCGACCGGCTGACGCGGCGTTGCCCGGGCCTGAAGGTGCATCTCAATACCGGGCTCGGCAATGAGATCGGTCTCGACGAGCTCAAGCAAAGACACGACGCAGTGCTGCTCACCATTGGTTCGTGGTGGGGCAAGTCGATGAACATCCCGGGCGAAGACGATCAACGTGTCGTCGACGGCGTGGGGTTCCTGCGTCGTGTCAACAACGGCGAGCGTCCCGAATTGCCGGAGACGGTCGTGGTCGTGGGTGGCGGTGACGTCGCCATGGATGCCTGCCGCGTCGCCAGGCGTCTGCCCGGCTGCAAGCATGTCAAGATCATCTACCGGCGCGGTCCCGACGAGATTCCCGCGCGACGCATCGAGCTGGAAGGTGCGATCGAGGAAGGTATCGAATTCATCTATAACACCCAGCAGACCGGCGTGGCGCCGCAGGGCAATCAGCTCGCGCTGCGCTGCGTGCAAACCACGCCCGGCCAACCCGACGAAGACGGTCGCCGGCGGCCCGTGGCAGTAGCGGGCAGCGAGTTCGATATCAACTGCGGCATGGTGATCGCCTCGGTTGGCCAGCAAGGCCGATGCGAGGAGCTGGATCAACGCGGCATGATGCTGCCCGATCGCGTGCGCACAAGCTTCGAGACCATGCGCACGAACGATCCGAAAGTGTTCGCCGCGGGCGACGGCGCGTTCGGTGGCTCCACGATCGTGATGGCCATGCACCATGGCCAACGCGCGGCCTATTACGTCAAGGCCTTCCTCGAGGGACGGGGAAACCCCCTCCCCTACCGCACGCCGTACCGCACGCGCCGCGTACCCGTCGCGCAGGACTTGATGTGGGAAAAACTCAATCCCTATCATCCCGAATTCTTTGGGCTCGGCGAGAAACCCGCTGACTTCCCCGAGATCGAAGCCACCTATGACTTTGAAACGGCACGTAAGGAGGCGGCCCGCTGCTACCGTTGCGACGCCGAGACGGGTTCTGCCGACTATGCGGTGCAACATCGCGAAGACATCTTCTCTATGGCGCGCACCAACACGGCCGATCACGCGAAGCTGAAAGCGATGCTGCATCATCGCATGAAGCTACGGGACGACCCGTTCCCGGCCAAGCGCCCTGCAACGCTCGATGATCTTGCCTTTCTGCCCGCGAACCTGTCGCGGCTGGTCATCGATCCTTACCGCGAGGCATGCAGAGTGGACACGAACATCGCGGACAAGCTCGAGCTCGATCAACCGTTTTTCGCAACTGGTTTCGACAACGCGCCCGACGAAGTGCGCTCGGGGCTTGCGGCGGGACTGCGCGAGAGCAGGTGCGGATACATCGGTGTGCGACCTATCGACAGTGCCGTGCCGTGGCTGCAGCTCCTGCTCCCGGGCGATCCGTCGCCCGGCAAGGACGCGGCCGGGCTCATCTTTGTTCTGGGGCAGACCTTCCAACCGGTCGAGGCCGAACGTTTGTCTGCGAATCAGCTCCTCGGCCTCGCTGTCACCACGCCGGCGCTGCTGGCGGAGGCGATACCCTACGCGCTCGACCAACGCTTCGACATGCTGCTGCTGTGCGGCAATGGCAATCCTTCGGCATCCTGGCCCGAGCTTGCCGGCGCACCCGATCTCACAATTCTCCGCGACGCCGTTGCCACGCTGCGGCGCATGGGGCGGGAAGAAGCGGTGGATCTGGTGTACTTCGGCGGCGCGCGCTCCGGCACCGACGCCGCAAAACTCATCGCGCTGGGCGCCAAGGCGGTCGTCTATGCCATGCCGATCGGCCTCGCCCTGGGCGGCGAGTTCAACGGCCAGGAGCTGCAGTTTGGCTCGGACTACGCACAGCAGGACCGAAGCCAGGCAGTATTCAACATCCTCAAGGCGAGCTCGGGAGAGGCGTCGATGATGGCGCGTTGCACGGGTAAGACGAACCTGCAGAATCTCGAGCCCGAGGACCTGCGATCGATAACCATCGCTACCGCTGAAGCAACCGGAATCCCACTGTCGGGTACGCGGCGGTAACAGTTTTCCGATCACGGCTTGCAGGTTACTATCCGTCGACGCAGGTCCTTCGGCTAGCCCGCATATCTCACCACGGGGCGAGATGATCGCGCAGAGATTTGATTTCACAAGGCATTTTCTGAAACGAGGAATACAGGTCGTATTTCCGAGAAGAAGAAAATGCGTTGTGGAATCAAAGATC
>JBPCXK010000135.1:0-5823 GCA_051008635.1 Gammaproteobacteria bacterium | reverse complement strand
GTAACGTTGCGCGCCACCACCATGAGCCCGCTCGTGTCCTTGTCGAGACGATGCACGATGCCGGCGCGTGGCACTTTGCTCAGCTCTGGCGCGTGGTGTAGCAGTCCATTGAGCAACGTCCCCTGCCAGTTGCCCGCCGCCGGATGCGTGACCAGGCCCGCGGGTTTGTTAATCACCAGTATGTGCTCGTCTTCGTGCACGACGTCGATCGAGATGTCTTCCGGCTCAAAGCTGGCTTGCGCTTCGAGCTGCGGCGTGACGGTTACCCGCTCACCGCCTTGCACGGGTTCGCGTGCGCGCGGGATCGCCCCGTCGAGCCTGACCTGGCCGCCCTTGATCCATTTCTGCAGCCGCGCACGCGAATAGTCTTCGAACAAACGCGCCAACGCCTGATCGAGCCGCAGACCAGCGAGTTCCTCCGGGATGGTGCGTTCAAGTTGCATGCGGGCGTCTACAATCAGTCGGGGTTCTGGACCAGCGGATATGTACGTTATACTGGCAGCCCCAATGCGAACAGTACACCCATCCATAATGAACGCCGTAAAGACGCTGGCGCTCGCCTGCCTGAGCTGCGCGCTGTGCGCCTGCGCCGGGTCGCCCGATTCCGATCCGGAAGGCACGCAGGCGGCGGGCGAGCTTTACCGCGAAGCCAAGGCCGCGCTCGACCGCGAAAACTACGAAATCGCAGTCGAAAAATACGAAACGCTGGAGGCGCGCTTTCCCTTCGGCCGCTTCGCCTTGCAGGCGCAGCTCGAATCCGCCTACGCCTATTACAAATCCAGTGAGCCCGACGCGGCGATCTCGAATGCCGATCGATTCATCAAGCTGCACCCGCAACACCCGAATATCGCTTACGCTTATTATCTCAAGGGGCTGGCAAACTTCGACCGCGGCGCAAGCTTTCTCGACTCCTTCCTGCCACGCCAACCCTCCGACAACGATCCGTCCCCGCTGCAACGCTCGTTCGACGACTTTGCCGTCGTCGTGCAAAACTACCCCGGCAGCCGCTATGCGCAGGACGCGCGCCAGCGGATGGTCTATCTCCGCAACGAACTCGCCAAGCACGAACTGAAGGTCGCGAGCTACTACATGCGCCGTGGCGCGTACGTCGCGGCGGCGAATCGCGCCAAATTCGTGCTCGACAATCTGCCGGGCGCCGAATCCACACCCGACGCGTTGGTAACGATGGTCAAGGCCTACCGCGAACTGGGGCTGAACGATCTCGCATCGGACACGTTGCGGATTTTGCAGGCGAATTATCCCGACCAGGCATCTGCGCTCTAGTGAACTTTCGCGCAGCTCGCACCGCAACCGCCTGGCTCGTTTTGCTGATTGCTGCGGCGAGCGCAGCAGGCTGTGTATCGCAGGAGCGCAAAAAAGGCGAAGGACTGCACAACGACGTGCGCACCTACGGCAAGGCCTTGCGCTGGGGTTACTATGATCAGGCTGCGGTCTTCCTCCATCCGCGAAACGAATCATCTTCCACAGAAATAGACCGGGACGCGCTCGAGGACATCCGCGTCACGTCATATGAAATCGTGCGCGTCGAGTTCAGGGAGGGTGACGACCAGGCCGCCGTCACCGCCATCATCGACTACTACAACGAGCGGGTGAACGTGGTCAAAACCATCACCGACAAGCAGAAATGGTGGTACGACCCGGAAACGGAGAAGTGGGGATTGGATGGGAGCTTGCCTGCTTTTCAGTAACACGTCATCGATCAGATTCGACAGAGCTCGCTGATTCCGGTTTTCAGTTCGGCAACCCAGGGTTGCCACAAAGGATAACCATGGCCTTCGCAGTAGGACGCAGCGCTTACTTTGCGCTCTTCGCCCTGTCCGGATTCACCGGACTCATCTACGAGTCGATCTGGTCTCATTACCTGAAATTGTTTTTGGGCCACGCTGCCTACGCCCAAACTCTCGTGCTTGCAATCTTCATGGGAGGGCTCGCCTTCGGCTCCTGGCTGGCGGCAGGACGCAGCCATCGCTGGCGAAATTTATTGCTGGGCTATGCGATTGTGGAAGGGATCATCGGGGTTCTCGGCATCGCATTCCACTCACTCTTCACCGCGGCCACCAGCTTCTCTTTCGATTTCGCCATACCTGCAATCGGCTCCGGCTTCGGCGTAGATTTCTACAAGTGGTCATTGGCCGCGCTGATGATATTGCCCCAATCTGTGCTGCTCGGCATGACGTTTCCACTGATGAGTGGAGGCATCATCCGCAAGTTTCCCGGCACCCCGGGCCACACGTTAGCCTTTCTTTACTTTACTAACAGCATCGGCGCCGCCGTTGGCGTGCTGATCAGTGGATTCGTGCTGATCAGGCTTGTCGGGCTCCCCGGCACGATCCTGGCGGCCGGCATCGTCAACATTCTCCTGGCTATCGTGGTTTACGGCCTGGCCAAATCTCACGCCGCAGTGCCGGCGCACCAGCCATCACAGGAATCGGAACAACAACATTACGCGTGGCTGTTGCTCTTGGCCGCTTTCGTAACCGGTGCGGCGTCATTCATATACGAGATCGGTTGGATTCGCATGCTGAGCATGGTGCTGGGGTCGAGCACGCATTCCTTCGAGCTCATGCTCAGCGCATTCATCACCGGCCTGGCATTCGGCAGCCTCTGGATTCGTAAGCGGATCGATATGATCGGAGAGCCGACCCGCTTCGCGGGCTGGGTGCAGATACTCATGGGCCTTGCAGCGTTGGCGACCATTCCGCTGTACAACTACACATTCGACATCATGGGTATGTTGCTGCGCGGGCTCGCGAAGACTGATGCGGGTTATGGTCTCTATATCCTGTCGAGCCACTTCCTGGTGCTGCTGGTCATGCTACCCACAACATTCCTGGCCGGTATGACGCTGCCTCTTTTCACCGCGATGTTACTCGCGAGGGGCTATGGAGAGAGAAGCATTGGTCACATCTACGCGGCTAACACGGTCGGTGCCATCGTAGGGGTTTTCTTTGCAGTCCATGTCGGCATGCCGCTTTTGGGATTGAAGGGCATGATAAGTGTCGGCAGCGGCATGGACATACTTCTGGGTCTGCTTCTACTTTCCGTTGCCTATTCAGGTTCGAGGAGACTCAAACTGGCATTTCCAGCCGCGCTCGGCATTGCGAGTATCAGCATGGTGCTGGTAGCCACGGAGTTTGACGTGAGACGCATGGCCTCCGGCGTATTCCGGTTTGGCCTGACCAGCCTCGGTAACGAGGCCAATGTGCTGTTTCATAAAGACGGCAAGACATCGTCTATATCTCTCGTAGAGTTGGGTGATTTCCGTATGATCTCTACGAACGGCAAACCTGATGCGCAAATCAACATGACTGACGGAGACGCTGGTGCTGACGCGATCACCATGTCGTTAGCCGCCGCCTTACCGTTGGCAATCGCTCCTGAGACGAAATCAGTTGCCAATATTGGCATGGGCTCAGGACTGACTACGCACGTGCTACTCACGTGGCCCGGTATCCAGAGCGTAGACACTATTGAGATAGAGCCGGCGATAGTAGAGGCAGCCGAATCGTTCAGACCGAAAGTTGAATTGGCCTATGCGGATTCACGCAGTCATATCCATATCGAAGACGCCAAGACCTACTTTGCCAAACGGGGGCAACAGTACGACCTGATCGTGTCCGAACCCTCAAACCCGTGGGTCAGCGGTGTAGCCAGTCTCTTCAGCGAGGAATTCTACGAACACATTACCCGCTATCTCAATCGCGACGGGCTTCTGGTGCAATGGATTCAGTTGTATGAAATTGATATTGCGCTTGTCTTCTCGATCTTGAAAGCGCTGGATAAACACTTCGAGAATTTCGACATCTACCATGCCGATGACGGCAACCTTCTCATTGTCGCGAAAGTCGAGGGCGAGATTCCGCCGCCAGGCGCATCGATATTCGACAACCCCGCGACGGAGCAGGAGTTGCGGGAACTCGACGTCACCAATCTGAACGACCTACGCACGCGGTGGCTGGGCGATGAGACTCTTTTCACCGGGCTGATGCAAAGCTCCTCGTCGCCGCCCAACTCCGACTTTTTCCCGTTTGTCGATCTACAGGCATCGAAGTCTCGATACATGCAGCATTCCGCGGGGGAACTCACCAGTCTTAGACGGGCGGTTGTTCCGGTTCTTGAAATTATGAAGCCCGAGATGCGTCTGAGCGGCCCAACCCAGATCGGCGGTTCTTTCAGTCGGTACTCCAAATCCGCGGCCGCGGCGAAAAGCTTTCACGCTGCGGTTATCGAGCGCAATAGGGCCATCGCCTTACCTGGTAATTCCCTGCTGTCAAGTTTCGAGGTGCTCCAGGCCTTCGCGGAACAGTGTCAGTCCAATCAGCATGCTGAACTTTGGCTCAATCTCAGCCGGGGGTTGGCAAGTGACATGGTTCCGTATCTGTCAGCGGAGCAACTGGCGGACATCTGGCCACTGATCACCCCAAGCTGTGATCACGGGCTCACTGAAATTCAAAGCAAATGGCTGGAACTTTACAAGGCGTTGGGTCAACGTGACGCCGAGGGCCTGGACGCCATCACGCTACAACTAGCCGACTACGAGCCCGACAAGTGGGACTCCAGTCTGTTTCGTCTTTTCGTCTCCGCCAGACTGGCCGGCCTGGTAGGCACAGGCAAGGCTGAGCAGGCGGTCGAGTTCTGGAACACCAGCGCTCCCCGTTTGGGTAACGCGGCCCCTCCGCTGCACGTCAGACTGCTGCTGACTAAAGCGCTCCATGACGTAAATGGTGGGGCTGCCGCGCAATAGACTTGGTTTCCGGTCTCAGCTCTTGGCGACTAGCCCGCATATCTCACCACGGGGCGAGATGATCGCGCCGAGATTTGAATTCACAAGGCATTTTCTGAGCGAGCGAAATTCGGGCTGTATTTCCGAGTGAAGAAAATTCGTTGTGGATTCAAAGATCAAGCCAGCGCCGTCATCGTGGTGAGAAATGCGGGCTAGGTCAACAACTTCCCATATCCTGACGTAATCGGGTATCGCCTGTCTTTACCGAAGGCGCGTTTCGTTATGCGTACGCCCGGCGGGGCCTGGCGGCGCTTGTATTCGTTGCGCAGTACCATATTCGCCACTTTTCTTACCGTGGCTTCATCGAATCCTCGCGCGACGATTTCCGCGACCGGACAATTCTGTTCGACGAACAGCTCGAGAATCGGGTCGAGCACATCGTAGGGCGGGAGCGAGTCGTCATCCTTTTGATCGGGCGCGAGCTCAGCAGACGGGGGGCGATCCAGCACACGTTGCGGTATCACGGGACTGACTTCATTGCGATATCTGGCCAGGCGATAAACCCGGGTCTTGCTGACGTCCTTGAGCGGCGCGAAGCCGCCGGCCATGTCGCCGTACAGGGTGGCATAGCCGACCGCCATTTCGCTTTTGTTGCCTGTGGTGAGCACCATGCGGCGCTTCTTGTTCGATATCGCCATCAATATCACACCGCGGCAGCGCGCTTGTATGTTCTCCTCCGTCGTGTCCGCCGGCAGGTTTTCGAACATATCCGAGAGTGAATCGAGGTATGCACGGAAGACCGGCTCGATCGATATCTCGTGATATCGCACGCCCAACGCACGGGCTTGCGCGCCCGCATCTTCCGAACTCATTGCGGCGGTGTAACGAGAGGGCATCATGACAGCTTCCACGTTTTCCGCACCGAGCGCGTCTGCGGCGATAGCGAGCGTAAGTGCTGAGTCGATTCCGCCAGAGAGACCGATCACCACACCGTTGAAGCCGTTCTTGATGACGTAGTCGCGCACACCGAGCGTCAATGCCTTGTAAATGCTTTCGGCTTCGCTCATTGGTGAAAGCGA